>JBHHVK010000010.1:0-24552 GCA_046754205.1 Thermodesulfobacteriota bacterium | reverse complement strand
ATAAGGGAGAAGGTCTTTCTCGCCGGCAAGTCGCACGCCAGGGACCGGGCCGGGGCCGCGGCCCACCTCGCCGAGTCCCTCGCGAGGCTCAATACCGATTACCTCGACCTCTGGCAGATCCACGACGTCAGGACCGAGCGCGACGTGGAGGAGATATTCGGCCCAGGGGGCGCCATAGAGGCGTTCGTGGAGGCCAGGGACAAGGGACTCGTGAGGTTCCTCGGGGTCACCGGCCACCAGGACCCGGCGGTGGTGAAAAGGTGCCTGGAGATATTTGACTTCGACACCGTCCTCATCCCCGTAAACCCGGCCGAGCCCCACTACAAGTGCTTCCTCGACGAGGTGGTCCCGGTGGCGAGCATGAAGGACGTCGGCATAGTGGGGATGAAGACGTACATGAAGATGATGTTCGAGGCCCCGAGGAAGGTCCTGTTCTGCTACGCCCTGACCCAGCCCATAGCCACCGCCGTCATAGGGATGGACAGCGTGGCACAGCTCAAGGAGAACGTGGAGATAGCGAGGAACTTCACCAACATGAGGTACAACGAGGTAAAGAGGGTCACGGACTTTATCGCCCCCTACGCCCGCGACCTCATGTTCTACAAGCCCTGACCGGGGGCTTCCTTTCCCCTCAGCGATTCGCAAACAGAAGACGGACGCCATGAAGATCACGGTAGAGATAACCGGGCTCGCCTACGGAGGCGCCGGTGTGGGCAGGTTCGGCCCGGGCGCGGGCCCTGAGGGCGGCAAGGGGGGCAAGGGCGGCAAGGCCGTCTTCGTCCCCTATACGGCCCCGGGCGACGTCGCCGAGGTCGAGCTGACGGCCGAGAAGAAGAGTTTCGCCGAAGGGCGGCTCGTAAGGACCCTTGAGCCCTCGCCGCTTCGGACCGAGCCCCGGTGCCGATACTTCGGCGACTGCGGCGGCTGCGCCCTCCAGCACATCTCCTACCCGTCCCAGGTCGACCTCAAGGGGGACGTCCTGAGGGAGACCCTGAGGAGGATAGGCCGCATCGAGCCCCGGCGCTTCGACCCGCCCCGGGCGGAATCGCCGCCCTACGGCTACCGCGCCAGGGCGCGCTTCCACTTCAGCGGCGGGGCCATGGGGTTTAAAAAGGCCCGCTCCGACGAGGTGGTGGATATCGAGGACTGCCCCATCCTGACCGAGGGGGTCAGCTCCGCTTATTCGGGCATAAGGGCGGCCCTCATGGAGGCGCCCGAAGGGGTGAGGAAAAAGCTCGGCGCGCTCCACGAGGTGGAGGTGGCCGAAAGCCCGGGCCGCGGCGGCGTGGCCGCGGCCTTCCACGTAACGGGCGGCGGACCGATCCCCTGGGACCGGCTCCTTTCAGGCGTGCCGGGCCTCAAGGGCTTCGAGGTCTGGATGGGCCCGCGGGCCCGCCCCGGAGCCCCGGCGCATCAGGGCTGGCGGAGGTTGAGGCTTGTCGCCTCCTCCGGGGACGGCTCCATCGAATACGCCGTCGGGGACCTGGTCTTCCGCGCCTCGGTCGGCGTCTTTACCCAGGTCAACCGCCAGGGCAACCTGGCGCTCGTCGAAAAGGTGGTGGAGTACGCCTCCCCCGTCCCCCCCGGCGGCGTACTGGACCTCTTCAGCGGCGTCGGCAACTTCACCTTGCCCGTGGCGCGGGCCGCCGGGCGCGGCGGGGCGGGGGGGCCGGGTATCTCGGGCGTGGAGTCGGACCCCGTGGCGGTGCGTTTCGCCAGGGAGAACGCCGAGGCGAATGGCCTCGGAGGCGTGAGGTTCGTAAAGGGCGGCGCCGCCGAGTGGCTCCGGCAGAGGGCGAAAGCCCTTGAATCGTCCATGCCCGGCGTGATAATATTGGACCCGCCGCGCGGCGGCGGGGCCGCAGTGGCGCGCTTGCTGGCCGGGCTGCGTCCCGAGAGAGTAGTCTATGTCTCGTGCAGCCCGCCGACGCTCGCAAGAGACCTCTCGATCCTGGCGGAGAGCGGTCTTCGGGCCGACAGGGCGGTCCTTGTAGACATGTTCCCGCAGACCTATCATGTTGAATGCGTGGTGGCCCTCTCACGCTGAACCCATGTTTTTTCCTCCCCGGTCCATATCTACAGGTTGATATATCCGCCGCGTCCGCGGCGCTCCGGCTGCCTGGGGGGACGGCAACCTCCGGGCATAAGGGCTGAAGTCTAAAGTTTTTAAAATATTGTGACGATATTTAACAAGATACAAGGAGACTGAAATGGCCGAGCTGCCTATCGTGAAACAGCTTACCGAAGAAATGAAGAAGGTGGAACGCGAGCTCAGGGTAGAGGTCCCAAAGGAGCTCAGAAAGGCCGCGGCCCACGGAGACCTCCGGGAGAACGCCGAGTACGAGGCCGCCAAACACAGGCAGTCATTCCTCGAGGCCCGCGCCGCCCATCTCTCGGCGCGCATCAACACCCTTGGCTCTTTGAAGCTCGAAAGCATCCCCAGGGGCTCGGTAGGCTTCGGCTCGAAGGTCTCTCTCGAGGACCTCGACACCGGCACGGAGGTGGTGTACGAGCTCGTGACCCCCGAGGAGGTAGACCCGAGGAACGGGAAGATATCCGTGAGCTCTCCCATAGGCAGGGCCCTGCTGCACAAGGCCCAGGGGGATGAGGTCACCGTAAAGCTGCCCACGGGCACAAAGGAGTTCGAGGTCACCAGGCTGGAGACCATCCACGACCTCATCTCCGGCGATTAGGGGACGTCGCTCCGTAGTCCGCGGGCGTGCCGTCTGGCCTGAACCGAAAAAAGGAAGGTGAGAGATGTACTACGCGATCACGCTGGGCGTGGTGGCCCTGCTGGTTATCATACTGGCCGTGGCCGTCTACAACGGCCTCATCACCCTCAAGAACCAGGTGGAGAACGCCTGGCGCCAGATAGACGTCCAGCTCAAGAGGCGCCACGACCTCATCCCCAACCTCGTAAACACGGTGCGCGGGGCGATGAAGTTCGAGCAGGAGACCTTAAACTCCGTCATAGAGGCGAGGAGCCGGGCCGCGGGCGCAAAGACGGTTGGGGAAAAGAGCATGGCCGAGGGGTTCCTTACCGAGGCGCTCGGCAAGCTCTTCGCCCTCGTGGAGAACTACCCGGACCTCAAGAGCCACAAGAACATCCTCGCCCTCGCCGAGGAGCTTACCAGCACGGAAAACCGCATAGGCTTCGCCCGGCAGTTCTACAATGACCTCGTGGCCAGGTACAACATCAAGCAGTCGATATTCCCTTCCGTGATAATAGCCTCGCTCTTCGGCTTTACCGCGGAGGAGTACTTCCAGGCAGAGGCCTCCGAGCGCAGGACCCCGGGCGTGGACCTCTCCATAGACCTCGACGTGGACAGGAAGAAGGCCGTTTGACCGCGGCCCGGGGCCGGATAGAGTCGGCGGCGCTGACATGACGGACATCTACTCCCAGCAGAAGAGAAACCGGAGGGTCACCGCCGTCCTCGTCGCCGGTTTCATACTCTTCGTGGCCGCCGTCGGGGCCTCCATAGACGTCTACAACTACGGCTCCTTCGATGGCCTCCGGACCCCGGTGGCCACCGTCGCCGCCTTCACCGTGGCCCTCACATACGGCGCCGTCTCGCTTTACGGCGGCTCGGCGCTCGTGCTCAGGTCCGCCGGCGCCGTCCCCCCCGCGCCGGAAAACCTCACACACAGAACGCTCCATAACGTCGTCACCGAGATGTGCCTCGCGGGGGGCCTTCCCATGCCGCGCATCTACGTCATACCCGACCCGGCGCCCAACGCCTTCGCCACCGGCAGGAGCCCCGGGGCCGCCTCGGTGGCCGTAACCCAGGGGCTCCTCGACGCCACAAACCGCGAGGAGCTTCAGGCGGTGGTGGCCCACGAGATGGCCCACATAAGGAACAACGACATAAGGACCATGACCGTGGTGGCCGTGCTTCTCGGCACCTCGGCCCTCCTTACCGACTGGGCCATAAGGACATGGAGGTACGCGGGCGTCAGGTCGAGGGCCAGGCTCAGGGGAAAGGGGCTTGGCCCGCTGGCGCTCCTGGTCATAGCCCTTTTCGTCCTCGTCTCTCCGGTTATCTCGCGCATCATGGCCATGGCCGTCTCCCGGAGCCGCGAGTACCAGGCGGACGCCACCGCGGCCGAGCTGACCCGAAACCCGAAGGCCCTGGCAAGCGCCCTGGAGAAGATACAGGAGGCGACGAGCCCGGTGAGGAGCGCCCACAAGGGAACGGCCCACCTCTTCATAAGCGACCCCCTGAAGAGGAGGAGCAGCGAGCGCGAGGGCTTTTTCGCCAACCTCTTTTCCACCCACCCTCCGCTGGAAAGGCGCATCGAAAGGCTCAGGAAGATGGGCTATGCCTGGGACAGGTTCGGACACGGCAGGGCCGGGGCCGGAGCCGAAGCCAGGGCCGTCTGACCGGCGGTCCCTACATCCTCCGCCCGGCGGCATGAGTTATGGAAATGCCTGAAAGGGAAGTGAAAAGGCTCCTCTGTCCCGGCTGCGGGGCGGTCCTCGGGGGCGTCTACGTCGAGGCCAACTACGGCCGGGTCCTGCTCGTGGACCAGTGCCCGGAGTGCGGCGGGGTCTGGTTCGACCGCTGGGAGCTCTATTTCCTGAGGCCAGGGTCCTTGAAAAAACTCGTTGGCGTGGACACGGAAAGGTTTCTCGCCGCACACCCCGCCCCCGCCGCCCCCCCCGACCCCCCCGGCGATTGCCCCGGATGCGAAAGACCCCTTGAGCCCTTCGTCGACCCCACGCTGCCCGAGGACGCCGAGATAAAGAGGTGCGCCCGGTGCTCCGGCCTCTGGCTCAACCGCGGGGGGCTTGCGAGGTACGCCGAATACAGGGCGGCAAAGGGGCCGGAGGTGGTGACGGAGGCCGCAGGGGCCGAAGGAAAGGCCGCGAGGCTGGAGGTGCTGAAAAGACTCCAGAAGGAGCTCAAGACGGCCGACATCGCCGAGAGGCCCGGGCCCTTCGGCGACGCCCGGCTCGCCGCGGCCGCCGAGCCGCTCGACGGCAGGGAGTTCGCAAAAGACGCCGCTTTTCTCATCCTCCAGGCCCTCGCCGGGCTCGTCTTCAAGGTCTGACCCTCCCTCCCGCCCCCGCCCCACGCGGGCGTCACCACGAGCCTCGCAAGCGGGCGGCCAGGCCCCGTACCCTTTCCGAAGAGATGACTTGATTAAGCCGGCCCTTTAGTGGTATACCTTTATCCCCCCGACGAATCATGGCGGATCAAAAAACCATATGAAAGGAGTTACCGCGTATATGAAGACGGCGAAGGGTTTCGGAAAAAGGTTCCTGACACTGGCCGCCGCGGCGGTCATCGCCCTGTCGGCTTACGGCACGGCCTCGGCCGGCGGCGAACACGGCCATGGCCAGGGCGCGCACTGGGGTTACGAGGGAGAGCACGGCCCCGCACACTGGGGGGATATGTCGGACAAGTTCAAGGCCTGCAAGGAGGGCCATAAGCAGTCTCCCATCGACATAGTCGACGCCGGAAAGGCCGACCTCGAAGACATCGAGTTCCACTACGGCGCGAGCAAGATCGACATCATCAACAACGGCCACACCGTGCAGGTCAACTACGACAAGGGCAGCTACATCAAGGTGAACGGCAAGAGATACGACCTGCTTCAGTTCCACTTCCACACCCCGAGCGAGCACACCGTGGGAGGGGCGCACTACAAGGGCGAGATGCACCTGGTGCACAAGAGCTCCGACGGCAAGCTCGCCGTGGTGGGCGTCCTCATCGTCGAGGGCCAGGAAAACCCCGCCTACTCGACCGTATGGGCAGGGCTCCCGAAGAAGGCCGGAAAGGCGCATACGATAAAGGGCACGGTTGACGCCGCGAGGCTCCTGCCCGGGGACAGGGACTTCTATACCTACTCCGGGTCTCTTACGACCCCGCCCTGCTCCGAGGGCGTCACCTGGCTGGTGCTGACCGAGCCGGTGAAGATGTCCGAGGACCAGATAGAGGATATCAACAAGATCCTGCACAGCAACAACAGGCCCACCCAGCCGCTCCACGGCAGGACGGTAGTGAAGGACTGACCTGCCGGACGGGGTGCCGGACATCCGATGCAAATCTCCCCCTGGCGGCCGGTCCGCCAGGGGGTTTTTATCTTTCACCGCGAGGGGCTGCAGCCGCGAAGCGGCCTCATGAAAGGTGTGGAAAGAAAGCCGGTGACGCGGTAGGCTGAAGAGGGTCTTAAGGGGAAGGGCGCTGGTTAGCGCAGCTACCGGTCAGGTCAAAGAGCACGCTTGCCCATGAAGAATGTCAGGACAATAATACTTGCCGCCGCGGTCGTAGTGAGCGTGCTGGTCGTCTTCGCCGTCTCCTACCACTCGCTCGAAGAGATACACTATCTGAAGACCTTTTACCCCGCAGAGTTTTCGGTGGAAGAGGCCTTCTACGCCAGCGCCGTCGAGCTGGTGAAGGTGTTCGTCATCGGCGTCCCCTTTTTCGTCGTCATCGCGGCAAGCCTTTACCTCCTTGCGAGAGGCCGCGACAGGGATTAGTATTCGCGGCGGGTTCATTATTCCACCGGGTCAAAGAAATGTGACCTAACCTACAGAGCTTGCCGGGTTCATCTGTTAACTTGACGTAATAATCCTTGGTGGAAATAGTATCGGCCTCGGTTATTGTGTTGTTTTTCCCCTGTCCCTCTGGTATTTTATTTTGGTTAAATTATCATCCCGCGGAGGTTGCCGTTTGAGCCTGACAGGTAACAAAACCCCGGTCCTTTTTCTCCTATTTCTCGGTTTGATCATCACGGCGACGTCGGTTTCCGCTTATGCGGATACCCGATACGTCTCCGACGTGCTGATAATTACGATGAGGAGCGGAGCGGGGGACGAGTATAAAGTCATCAGGACGCTCAGGACCGACACGCCCGTTGAAGTCCTCGATGCAAAGGGTAATTTTTTCAGGGTAAAGACGAAGGACGGTCAGGAGGGGTGGGTCTTGAAGCAGTATCTCTCCCCCGACATCCCGAAGGCGACGGTAATCGCGCGCCTCAAGGCGGAGATAACGAGATTGAAGGGCCGCATGGACAAGCTCGCCGGCGAGAGAGACGCCCTCGCAAGGGGCCTTAAAGCCGAAAAGGGCCTTCGCGGCAAAGATGTGGGCAGGCTTGAGAAGGCTTTGAGCGAGAAGAGCGCCCGGATAACGAGCCTGACCCGGCAGCTTAAGGAGATGACCGGCAAGTACAAGAGGCTCGTCGCGGATTCGGGCGACGTCGTAAAGATCGTAAAAGAGCGGGATGCGCTTAAAAAGGACAACGCCAGGCTCTTCCTCGAGAACAACGAGCTGACAAAGGAGAACGACCGTCTCAATCGGAGAAGTATGGTCTACTGGTTCCTCGCGGGCGGCGGGGTCTTCTTCATCGGTTGGGCGGCGGGCCGGTTGTCGAGGAAAAAAAGGAGTCAGTTTTATATGTTTTGACCCCGGGAGCGTGGTGGCGACACCCCATTCAACCCGAAAGCGGGCGCGTTGTACCGAAACCCCCCGGCGGACCGGCCGCCGGGGGGTTTTTTCATTGCCGGGTTGACAAAATCAAAATATCGTGTTAATAAAGGGTCACACCCCGAAATCGAAGCTATACGGGCTTTAAGACTCATGGCGGGCTTTTGGGCCTCCGGCGATGGCGCCTCACATCATCCGTTAAGTTGCGGACGGATGATCTCGGAGGCGTTTTTTTTCGCCGCGCTCGCCCATCGAGCCCTTTGGCGTCTACGGGAAGGACCGTTAATCCTGATCACCATGCACCGGAGAGGAGGTCTTCAATGATGAGATTACAAGGGTCAGGGCCGCGCCCTTCGTGGCGCTTCGTACTGGGCGCGTTTGTGGCGCTCTTCCTTGCGGCATCTCTGACCCCCACGGCGGCGCGGGCCGTCCCGATTACGGCCAACGCATCTGGCAGCCCGACCCCCGGCACGACGACGTGGCCGTCCACCCTGACGAACGGGGACTTTACCATAGGCACGGACGACGGCGCCCTCGGCGGTGTGGCCGCGATAGTCGGCGATGGCATGAACGAATGGACGACCTGGACCTTCGACTTCAGCTCGGACCCGAACTTCAGCACCTTCTCCCTGACTCAGCCCCTCGGCAACGCCCTCCTTACCCTGACGCTCACACCGTATAAGCCCATAAAGACCAAGCCTAACGGGGCTCCCGGCGGCATAGCCTCCGATACGGTCAGGATACAGGGCCTGGCCGACATCTCGGACCCGGCCATTACGACCCTCTCGCCCGTCGGCGTTCAGAAGACCATAACCATCGACCTCTTGAATTATTACACCTCCGGCCAGATCCTCGGCATCCTCGGCGGCAGCGGCGGCCTGCTGTCGATGTATTACCAGGACGACGCCATAATAAGCTACGCTCAGCTTGACCTTGCCACCGTCCCGGAGCCGGCGACCCTTCTGCTCCTCGGCTCCGGCCTCGGCGGGCTCGGGCTGGTCAGAAGAAGGCTCAAGGCGCTCAGGGCTTGACCTCAGGCTTGCGCCGTATGGAAATGCCCGCCCGTCGGTCACGACGGGCGGGCATTTTTTTGTGAGGGGGGCGGCAGGGGGCGCATGAAAACAGGGCCGCCTCATGGGAGGGGATTTATGTCGGGTTCTATCTTGAAGGTCGAACCCGGAAGTCTCGCAGGGCGGGCCCACCCCCCTACCTCCCGAACCTCTACTCGTCCCAGAGGAAACCGTTTCCGGGCACGACCCGTTCGCCGATCAACATGTTCTCCTCGAAGAAGTAGACCTCTTCAACGTCTTCGACGTTCATCACCGGCGGGTCGGAGGGGTCGTTCACCACAACGTCGGCGAGCGCGTCCCTCAAGGAGTCCATGGCCAGGCCCACGGCAACGGACATGTCGTCGGCCTCCACGAACCGGGCCGAGTAAAAGCCGGTCCTTTTGACCTTGCCGTCCCGCTTGATAAGGAAATTACGCCCCCTGATGCAGACCTCGAACTTTCTCATCTCCTACCTCTTGAGCTCCGTCTTGAACTGCATGACCCTCATTATGTCGCGCCGGGTGACGATGCCTTTGAGCTCGCCGTCCTCCACGACCGGGAACCTGCCGAGGTTGTCGCCCGTCATCCTGCCGAGGACACCCTCGGCCGCGTCGTCGGGGCTCAGGACGTCGGTGGCCTCTATCCCGTGCATTACGTCGCGGACGCTCGTCGTCTCCCACTCGTCCTTCGGAACGGCCCGGACGTTGTTGAGCGTGAGGAGCCCCACGACCCTGCTGTCGGAGAGCACTGGAAAGCTCACGTAGTGGTGGGGCAGAAAATACCTCTCCACGGCCGTGGCCACCGTCTCCGATGCGTCCATGGACACAACGTCGCGGGCCATTATGTCCCTGACCTTCACGCCCTCGAGGGCGAGCTTCATCACGACCTGGCGGTAGCCGCTCTCGGCGGCCTGCTGCAGGAAGACGCCTATGAGGACGCTCCAGAGCCCGCCGATGAAGTTGCCCGTGAATATCCTCATGAAGCCGGTGATTATGAGAAAGAGCGCGAAGAGCTTGCCTATCCGGCTCGTCAGCCGCGTCGCCCTCTCGAAGTCCCCCGTCTTCCACCACCATATCGCCCGGAGCACGCGGCCCCCGTCGAGCGGAAAGCCGGGGATCAGGTTGAAGATGAGGAGGACGAGGTTTATTATGGCGAGATACTTTACGATCGCCGAGGCCACGACGTGGGCCTCCGGGTCGATCAACCTCCACGCCACGTAGAACAGACCGGCGAGCACGCCGCTGGCGATGGGCCCGGCCACGGCTATCTTCAGCTCGTCGGACGCGCGGTCGGGCTCGCGGGTGAGCTGGGCCACGCCGCCGAAGATGAAGAGCGTAATCTCCTTTATCTCGAGGCCGAGACGGTTGGACGTGTAGGAGTGGGAGAGCTCGTGTATGAGCACGCAGGCGAAGAGCGCCAGGGAGGAGAAAAAACCCATGCCGAGATAGACCCGGCGGTCGAGGCCGGGGTTCATGTAGGGGAAGTACCCGTAGGCGAGCGTCCATGCGAAGAAGATGAAGATTATGAACCAGGTATAGTCCACGGAAATCTGTATGCCGAGGACCCTGAAAAGTTTTATGCCCCTGCCAAGCATCGACCTTCGCTCCCTTTCTTCGAATAGAGGGGATGGACCGGCCGACCATCCGGCCCGGACGCCACAGCATGAGTGTATCAGAAGTCTTTGCGGGGGCGCAACAAGATGTGGCCGGGGCCATGGCGCGGGCCGGGGGGGCGGGGGGGCGGGCTTGATTAAACCCGGCCCCGGTGCTACTATTGACGGAGCGTCTTTTGTCTGGCGCGTTAGCGGAGGAGGTTGTGATGAGACTTTTCCGAATGCTCTTCGCCGCGGTGGCGGCGGTTCTGATATGTTCGGCGGGCGCAGCGGCGGCCCCGGCCGCCACCGCGCCCGGGGCCGCCGGTGCCGCCGTGGTCCGGGAGCTCGCCCCGGGGGTCTACGCCTTCGTGGGAAAGGACGGGGCCACCAACTCCGGCTTCGTCGTCACGGACGAGGGGGTCGTGGTCATAGACACGCAGGGCCCCAGGGAGCTCGCCCTCGAGCTCAAGGAGAGGATCCGCGAGGTCACGGCCAGGCCCGTAATCTACGTCATAAACACCCACTACCACGGGGACCACACCTTCGGCAACCAGTACTTCCGGGAGGCCAGGGCGATAATCGCCCACGAGGAGACCCGGCGGACCCTGAAGGAGAGCGACAGGGCCCACAGGACGAGATTCAAGAAGTTCTTCGGTGAGGAGAGCCTCGTGGGCTTCAACCCCACGCTTCCAGACCTCACCTTCACCGAGAGGTTGACCTTGAGGGTCGGGGGGCGGGTCTTCGTCCTCATCCACACACCGGTGGCCCACACCAGGGGGGACGTCTATGTCCACATGCCCGCCGAGGGGGTGGTCTTCGCCGGTGACGTCCTGTACAAGGGCAGGCTCCCGTACCTCGGCGAGGGCGACACCGCCGGGGCCGTGGCCGCCCTCGACGGGCTCCTCGCCACCGGCGCGGGCGTCTTCCTCCCCGGGCACGGGGAGGTCGCGGGCAGGGAAGACGTCCTTGCATACAGGGGGTACCTCACGAAGCTGGTGGCCGAGGTCGAAAGGCTCGCCGCCGAGGGCAAGACCATGGAGCAGGTAACCGAGGAGATAGAGCTCCCAGAATACTCCGGGTACCTCATGTACGACAGATGGCTCGGCCAGAACGCCGGGGCCGTGTACAGGGAGATTACAGGGAAATAGGCGGCGGAGCGCGTTATGCAGAGGGTCGTGGAGGTAAAGGGGCTCACCAAGGAGTTCGGCGGTTTTCGCGCCGTGGACGATATCTCCTTTGAGATGTACGAGGGAGAGATACTCGGGCTCATCGGGCCGAACGGGGCGGGCAAGACCACCACCCTTCAGATGATCCTCGACCTTACTATCCCCACGAGCGGGGAGATCAGGATATTCGGCCTTACGCTCAGGGGCAACCGCGAGGAGGTACTCTCGCGCGTAAACTTCTCCTCTTCCTATATCTCTCTGCCCCACTCGCTTACGGTATGGGAGAACCTCATGGTCTTCGCCCGCCTCTACGGGGTGCCCGGCCGCGGCGCCAGGGCGGCGAAGATAACGGAGCTCCTCGAGGCCTTCGAGATAACGGACCTCCGGGACACGCCCACGAGAAAACTCTCCTCCGGGCAGATAACGAGGGTATGCCTCACCAAGGCGCTCCTGAACGACCCTGCCGTCCTCTTCCTCGACGAGCCCACGGCGAGCCTCGACCCGGACATAGCCGATAAGACCCGCACCCTCCTCAGGAGGATAAAATCCGAGCGCGGCATATCCATCCTCTACACCTCGCACAACATGAAGGAGATGGAGGAGATGTGCGACCGCGTGATATTCATGGATCGCGGGAGGATCATCGCCGCCGGAGTGCCGGAGAGGATAAAGAGCGACTTCGGCCGTGCGAGCCTCGAGGAGGTCTTCCTCAAGATCGCGAGGAAAGGACAGGTGCGGACTGAAGCGGTGAAGACGTCGGGCGGGAGCGCGCCATGAAGGCGGCCCGGATAACCGGCTTTACGCTCCGCTATCTCTATCTCTACAAGCGGAGCTTCCCGAGGCTTCTGGAGATCTTCTACTGGCCGCTCCTGGACCTCGTCGTCTGGGGGTTCGTCAGCGTCTATCTCGCCAGGTACAAGGGGGCCCTGCCCGAGTTCATAACCTTCTTCATCGGGGCGCTCATACTCTGGGACATCCTCTTCAGGAGCCAGCAGGGGGTGAGCATCTCCTTTCTCGAGGACCTCTGGAGCAGGAATCTGCTGAACCTCTTCGTAAGCCCACTTACGGCGGCCGAGTACGTGGTCACGCTCCTGGCCATAAGCGCAGTCAAGCTCCTCTTCACCTCCGCGGTCATGGTGGCGCTCGCCTGGGCCCTGTACTCCTTCGACATCTTCACCCTCGGGCTCCCGCTCGTCCCCCTGGTGGCGAACCTCATCATCATGGGCTGGTCCGTGGGCATCATAACGACGGCTATAATCCTGAGGTTCGGCCAGGAGGCCGAGGTGCTCGCTTGGGGCATAGCGCTCGTCTTTCAGCCCCTCTCGGCCGTATTCTACCCCGTGGAGGTGCTCCCCCGGTGGCTCCAGTCCGTGGCCTGGTTCATCCCCTCGGCCCACGTCTTCGAGGGTATGAGGCATGTGATATCGACCGGCGCGCTCCCCGTCGGACACCTGGTCTGGGCCGGGGTGCTCAACTGCGGCTACATCCTCGCCGCCGTCGTCTTCTTCTCCTGGAACTTCAAGGTGGTAAAGGGCAAGGGGCTATTGGTCAAGGCGGGGGAGTAGGGGGGGAACATGAAAAGGCCCCTTGCCTTTCGGTAAGGGACCTTTTTCCCGTACCTCCGTACGGGCGGCGCCAGTCGTTCACCGGCCAAGGAGGAGTTGAAATCCGGTGAACGACCGGGCCATCTTCAGGCGGCCTTCCTGGAGAGGGTCCCATCGAGGCAGCCCCCGGACCCTTTCCATTCCTCCATGCCGCCGACATACCTGGCGACGTCGGTGTAGCCCATCTCCAGGAGCTTGCTGCACGCCTCTTCGCTCGCCGTGCAGCCTGCGCCGGAGCAGTGGACTATGATGCGCTCTCCCTTGCCGAGCCGTGCGCCGGCGTCGCTGTCTATGTCCTTCAGCGGGATGTTTATCGACCCGCAGATATGTTCACTCTCAAAGCGCCCTTCAGCGAGGACGTTTACGAGGGCGAAGCTTGCTCCGCTTTCCATGAGCCCTTTGAGCTCAGTAGTGGTAACCGTCTTCAGCATTGCCCTCACCCCCTCTGTGTTCAGCCCGATAACTGATAATGAAAATCACTTTCACCTGATTTTATTGTACCCCATCCCCCGGCCCCCGTCAAGGCTATACGGGGGGAGGGCGAAGCGAAAAGAGGCCGGCCCCCCAAAGGGGGCCGGCCTCTTCCGGTGGGCCTTCCAAACGATTCGGGTCAGCCCGCCTCCGAGGCGAGCTCGGCCAGCGCCTTCTCGTACACATCGAGGTCGCGGTCGGAGAAGAGGACGAACCGTATGACCTCCAACTGCTTGTCTTGCTTCATGAAGTTGACTATGGCCCTGAGCGCCACGAAGGCGGCCTGCTCTACCGGGTAGCCGTAGTTGCCCGTCGAGATGGAGGGGAAGGAGACGGATTTCAGGCCCTCCTCCGAGGCGAGCTCGAGGCTCTTGCGGTAGGCGCTCGCAAGGAGCTCGGCCTCCGATGACTTGCCGTCCTTGTAGACCGGGCCGACGGCGTGTATCACTTTCCACGCCTTGAGGTCCCCTGCGTTGGTCATGACAGCGCTCCCCGTGGGGCAGGAGCCGATCTTCTCGCACTCCTCGTTTATCTCAGGGCCTCCGGCGCGGTGTATGGCGCCGTCCACCCCGCCACCGCCGGCGAGCTGCGTGTTGGCGGCGTTTACGATGGCGTCGGTCTCCTCCTCGGTTATGTCACCCTTTACGAGCACCAGTTTGATGGAGCCTATTTCAACTTCCACGGCGCGCCTCCTCCCTGCCCGGCGGAACTCCACCCGCGGCCTCTGCTTTTTTGCGTGGACGGTCCCTGCCGGCCCCGCCTCCCCCGCCCCCGGGCCCCCGGGCAACTCTATTGTTTTACGGCGATAATCTTATAATGCGACGGGCTCAGCCCCCCTTTGGCGGCTACCGCAAACCCGGCCTCGCCGAGGAGCCCCACGGCCCGTTCCATCGAAATCCTTTCCTCCTCCGGCGGCCCCCTCTCCTCGGCCTTCTTCTCCCAGTCTATGAGAAGGATACGGCCCCCCGTCCTCGAAATCCTGAAGGCCTCGGCGAGAAAGGCCCCCCGGTCGTCGCTCTCGTGGAGGACGTAGGCCAAGAGGGTAAAGTCCACGCCGCCGTCCCCGAGGGGGAACCCGGCGTCGGCGCACAGGAGCGCCTCGACGTTCTCGGCCCGGACGCGCTCCGTGAGGCTCCGGAGCATCTCCGGGTTGGTGTCGAGCGCGAATACCCTGCCTTCGGGGCCCACGATCCTGGCCGCCGCCTCGGTGAAAAAACCCGGTCCGCATCCGATATCGGCCATCCGGTCGCCTTCGGCGAGGCCAGCGTCCCTCAAGAGCCTCTCCGGGGCTATCTCCCTCGTCCTCTCCTCGCTCAGGAGGCGGCCGATGTTCTTGTGTTTGAACTTTCCCATAATACTGAAAGGCCGGTCCGGGCGCAGCAGGCGCTCACCGGCCGGCCCCGGTATGGGCTGGAAGGATCAGAGCCCTCCCGCCCTCAGGAAGACGGCGAAGATGACTACGAGAAGCGCCACTAAGAGGTTCCCCCTGCCGAAGATCCTCGCTATGCGGGAATAGCCCGGCGAGTTCCTCGCCCTGGGGCCGACGAAAAAGTCGTGGAAGAAGCTCGACAGGACGAGCAGGGCCACGAGCGCGAGCTTTACGGCGAGCGTGTTGCCGAAGGGCGTGCCGCTCGTTATGGTGGTGTGTATCTTCCCGGGAGTTATCCCGTAGAGCGTCGCGAGAATGACGGGGCCGGTAACAAGGAGCAGGATGATGTTTATCCAGCCGATTAGACGGTACTTCTTGCCGACGAACTGGTATATCTTCGACCTCTCCTTAGGGTCGGGTATTGTCATGAGGAAGGGCGCCAGCACGAGGGTCAGGAACAACATCCCCCCCACCCACATTATGGCCGATATTATATGCAGAAAAAGAGCGAGCTTGAGCATCGGGCCTGGTCCTCCTGAGAGTTTGTACGGCTCAATAATATACCAGACCCTGCGCGTCTTTTAAATGATTTAAATCAATAGCCGGGGCCGGCTCTCGCGGTTATTTTTTCACCTCCCGGCCGAGCCTCTTCTCAACGCTCTTGAGCTTTTCGGTCAGCCGGTCGCCCGGCTTTGTGGGCCTGAGGTCTATGGAGATGCGGGAGAAGACCCTCGGGGCCCGGCCGAGCACATCGTCATGGCATCTCTTTATCACCGCCATGACCTCGTCCCACTCCCCCTCGATTATGGTCCCCATGGCGTTCGCTCTGTAGGGCAGTCCGCTCTCGTCGACCACCTTTATCACACCGGCTATGGCTTCGCCCATGGACTCGCCGGCCCCTACGGGTATCAGACTGAACTCAGCAAGCATCTTTCCTGCCTCCTTTCAGGTAAAGGGTGATGCGCCGCCGGCTGCGGCGCACCCGGTGGAGCGGTCAAAGCCCCACGCCGTCTATCTCGGCGTGGCAGTGGGGGCACCTCGAGGCGACCACCACATTTCTCTTCACCGTGAACCCGTGCCGGTCTATGAGCGTATGGCCGCATTCGTAGCAGAAGGTATCCTCTCCCTTGAGCCCGGGGATGTTCCCGGTGTAGACGTACCTGAGCCCCTCTGAAAGGCCTATCTCGCGCGCCAGTTCTATGGTGGAGGGCGGGGTGGGCTCTAAGGTGTCGAGCTTGTAGGCGGGATGGAAGGCGCTTATGTGCCAGGGCATGGCCTTGTCTGTGGCGGCTATCCAGCGGGCGATTTCCCTTAGCTCCTCGGGCGAGTCGTTGAGCGTGGGTATCACCAGGGTCGTTATCTCCACCCAGATGCCGAGTTTTCTCATATACTCGATGGAATCGAGCACCGGTGCGAGCCTCGCGCCGCATATCTTCTTGTAGAAGGACTCTGTGAAGGCCTTGACGTCCACGTTGGCGGCGTCGAGCGTCCCTTTCATCGCGTCGAGGCACTCGGTCGTCATGTAGCCGTTTGTGACGAAGATGTTCTTGAGGCCCCTCTTCGACGCGAGCTCGGCCACGTCGATGGCGTATTCGAAGAATATGGTGGGCTCCGTGTAGGTGTAGGCGATGCTCTCGCACCCCTCTTCGAGGGCGTCATCGACCACCTCGACGGCGCTCACCTCGGCGCCGAGGATCCGCTTCTCGTCCTTCGGCATCTGGGATATCTCGGCGTTCTGGCAGTGGAGGCACCTGAAGTTGCAGCCCACCGTGGCTATGGAGTAGGACCTTGAGCCGGGCATGAAGTGGAAGAGCGGTTTCTTCTCTATGGGGTCGGCGTGCTGGGCTATGATGCGTCCGTAGACGTGTGTGTAGAGGGTGCCTCCCACGTTTTCGCGCACCCCGCAGACGCCCCGTTTGCCGTCCGCGATGTGGCAGTGGAAGGCGCAGAGGCGGCAGTCCACGAACCCGCCCTCGGCCTGGCTGTACAGTCTCGCCTCTCTCATCTCCGTCTCCCCGTCCTGCCGGGTCCTTTTATCTCGTCCAGAAGACGCGGACGAGCTTCACGTCATCGCTCCACTTGTACTCCACCTCGCCGGAGAAGGTCTTCTTGAGCATCTGGCCGATCCTCTGGGCGAACTTGTCCGTCGTGGTGGTTATCTCTATCGTGCCCTCCCGCTCCTTGATCTCGATGATCCTGTGGAGCGGGTTCGTGTGCATGCTCCTTTCCTCCTTGTTCCTGATGAGGTTCAGTATCTCATCCTTGTGCTCCGCGAGGAACTCGCCCGAGAGGGTCACGTACCCATCGGCGTACTTGTCCCTGATCTTCTGGCAGGCGGGGCAGGTCACCTCGACCGCGCCGGGCGCTCCGGCCGCGGCCGCGGACTTCACGGTCCAGCGCTTGTCCTTGTACACACTCCCGCACTTCGTGCAGACCGCCTTGTCGCCGGGAGCCAGCTTGTTGAGATAGGGGTCCCTGGCTGTGTCGATGGCTTTCTTTATGCCGGTTCTTGGACCTTTCATTTAACTCACCTCCCGGAAGTTTAGATTTCTCAGAGGGGCCTCCGGCCTCCCTCACCTTGTCCCGCCTCTGGTCAGAGTATCCTCGTCAATTCATCGGCGCGGAAGAGGGGAAGGTCGGCAAGCTTTCCGTCGCGGATTATCCTGACCCCCTCTTCCTTCTCGACCACCCGGCCTATGACGGCCCCTTCGATGCCTTCCTTTTTGAATGTTTTCAAGAGCTTGCTGGAGTCTCTCGGGTCAACGGCAGCGAGCAGTGATCCCGAGGCTATCACCCCGAGGGGGTCGAGCCCGAAGTGCCGGCAGAGCCTTTCGGTCTCCCTGTAGACGTTTATGGTCTCCCTATATACTATTATCCCGCAATTCGAGGCTATTGCAAGCTCATAAAGGCCGGTGGCGAGCCCCCCCTCGGTCGGGTCGTGCATGGCGTGGACCCTTGCGTTGCCCGTGGCCAGGCGGGCGTCATGGAGAACGCTTATCCCCGGGGCCTTTACGAAGCCCCTGCAGCGGGTGATGAACCTTTCGCTGAATTTTCCGGTCTTTACGAGCCTGCGGCCGAAGGTCCTGGCGATAATGCTCGTAGCCTCCACGGCCGCGCCCTTTGTGAGTATCAGGGCGTCACCGGGCCTCGCCCCGGCGGCCGTGACGAGGCGTCTTTTCGCGACCTCGCCGAGCATCTGCCCCACCACAAGGGGTCTGGTAACGGCCGGGGTTATCTCCGTGTGGCCTCCGCAGAGCGTCACCCCTATTGATGAACAGGCGTTGCTTATTTGACGGAATATCGCCTCGGCATCTTTGGGGGTGGTCTCGGCCTCGGGCAGGAGCACGGTAGCGAGGAACCACCTCGGCACGCCCCCCATGACGGCTATGTCGTTGGCGTTCACGTGGATGGAGTAGAGGCCTATGTCGTCGGAAACGAAGGTTACGGGGTCGGTCTTGGCCACGAGGTAGCGGCCGTGGAAGTCGATGACTGCGGCGTCGAGGCCGATGGAGGGGCCCACCACCACGCCCGAGTCCGGCCTCGGGGGGGCGTATTTCCTGAGGAACTTTTCGAGGAGTCGGGCCGGGAGTTTTCCGGCCCTGAGGGGTTGGGCTGGTTTATCTTTCACGCGAAAAGAGGCGCCTTCAGGCCGCGGTGTGAGGTTTTCCGGGATTTAATATAGAGGTGGCGGGGCTCACGGTCATCCCACCGACCTGAGCGGGGGCCTCCACTCAGAAGCGGTCCCGGCGAGCGGGACGCAGGGCCTGCGCCCCCGGCCCCCCCGGCGTCCGGCTGGCCTCCCCGGGCGCCGGCCCCTTGCCTTATCGACCCGCCGGTGCGGGGATCAGCTGCTCTCTTTGAGGAGTTTCTCCTTGCCCTTGTGGTAGGCGTCCTTGCCAATCTCGTATGCGGAGGCGAGGTCGTCTTTCCTGTCCCCGCTGAACTGTTTCACCCTCTCGGTCCCTTCGGAGATGCGGTCTTTCGTGTCGGAATACTTGTCGTAGGCCCAGTCTCCGGCGCCGTCGACGCCCTCCTTGATCCTCCTGCGCGTTTCATCTCCCGAGATTGGCGCGTAGAGGAACGCTATCCCGGCGCCTACGGCGGCGCCTACTACGAAGGCGAGGAAAGTGTGTCCACCCCTGTCACTCATTGGTGCTACCTCCTTTTTGTTTTTTCTTCAGTTTCAATAATTGCCGGAGCCCGAACTCCACGCCGAGCAGAAGGCTCAGGATGGTTATGAGCGGGCTCTTTACGTTGTCGAGGACCATGTCCGCAAGGCCCATGGCCTTCCGTCCGAGCTCCCTGAACCTCTTGAAGAGGTCCTCGAAGTCTTCGGCCTGTTCTTCCGTCCTCTTTGCCAGCTTGCCAACGACCTCTACGGTCTTTCTCCCCTCGGTGGTCAGCTCCTCAACGGACCGTGCGGTTCTCTTTATCTGCAACAACGTGGGTATCAGGGCTATTACGAAGGCCAGGAAGGCAAAGGCTATGATAAGTACGGCCAGCTCGTAGATATCCGCTGAAAAGCTCATCTCTCCTCCTCATTGAGTATAGCCTGTCAGAGGTGCCTGTCAAGGCGGGGCAAGGGCCTATAGGGCCTTTAAATCCTTTGTATTATAAGCGCCTCCCGGTGCAAAGGCAAATCAATTCGCAAAAAAAACGCGGGGCGTGGTCCGCCGGTCCATGATGGGTCCGCGGCCGCGGCGGCCACGGTCATCAGCTGATTGACAACGACGCCGGGGATGGTTTATACTGACGAGCGACATTAACGCCGGTGGTTTGATTCTCTTAATAAAACTTCCTCAGGGAGCGCTCATGGCAAGAAAGATCGCGGAAAATCCCCGCACCATCCACGTCAGAGCCACGTCCTTCGTCGTCGCCTTCGCCTTCGTTATCTTTTCATTCCTTGCCGCAGCGCCGCCCTCGCATGCCCAGGACGAGACCCTCGGGTATACCCTGAAGTCCACCGTCTACGGGGGGATCATCGGTGGGCTCGTGGGCACAGCCGTGCTCCTCGTATCGGACCGGCCCGAAGACAAGTTGAGCTACATACCCACGGGCGTGGGGGTGGGGCTCCTGCTCGGTGCGGCATACGGGCTGGCGACGGGCGGGACCTTCCGCTACGCCGCCGTCGAGGCCGGCCGCGGGGGCGTGGCCTTCCACTTCCCTGAGGTGGAGCGTATCGCCCTTTATGACGAAAACACCGCGGAGACCGAGGTAATAAGCAAGGCGGACCTCCTGAAGGTCAGGTTCTGACGGCCCTTCTCGACCGGACCTGCCAAGGCCCCCTTTTAAGGGGGGCTTTTTTATCGGGGGGAGGGGGGCATCCTGCCTCGCCTCTTATGGGAGCGAAAAAAAACGCCCCGCGCGCGAGGCGCGGGGCGTTTCAGTAAGTGGCGGGCGGGGTCCGGAGGCCCGTCGTCTCATCGAGGCCGAAGAGGATGTTCATGTTCTGCACGGCCTGGCCCGCGGCCCCCTTGACGAGGTTGTCGATGGCGGAGATGACGACGACCTTTTTCCTGCCCTCGTCGCCCCAGACGCCCATGTCGCAGTAGTTGGAGCACCTCACCTGGCCTATGTCGGGAAAGCCCCCCTCGTCCATGACCCTTATGAAGGGCTCGCCGCGGTAGCTCTGCGAGTAGAGCCCGTGGAGCCTGGCCGTTGAATACCCCTCCTTGAGCGTGGCGTAGGCGGTGGTGAGTATGCCCCGTGAGACCGGCAGCAGATGGGGGGTGAAGGTGAGGTCCACCCCTCGGCCCGAAAGGGCCGAGAGCTCCTGGGCCATCTCCGGGGTGTGCCTGTGCGTCCCTATCTTGTAGGCCTTGAACCCGCCGGCCACCTCCACGAAGGAGGTCTCAAGCGTCCCGCCCCGTCCGGCTCCCGACACGCCGCTCTTGGAGTCCACCACGATGGAGCCCTCTTCGACGAGCCCAACTCTTACGAGCGGGGCGAGCGCGAGTATCGCCCCCGTGGGGTAGCACCCGGGGTTCGCCACGAGGCGGGCCTTTCCTATCTCCTCCCTGTGGAGCTCGGGCAGGCCGTAGACCGCCTCCCGGAGCAGGTCCGTGGCCTTGTGAGGCCCGTACCACGAGCCGTAGGTCCCGGGGTCCTTCAGCCTGAAGTCGGCGCTCAGGTCCACCACGCGCCTGCAGGTCTCCATGAGCCCCGGCACGACCTGTTGGCTTGCCCCGTGGGGCAGGGCGCAGAAGCCCACGTCGGCGTCCGGTCTTTGCCCGGCCCCGGGGTCCGTGAACCTGAGGCCGCCGTGGAAGCCCGCAAGGGAGGGGAATACCTCTGAGAGGGCCGCGCCCTTGTGCTGCCGGGAGGTCACTCCGACCACCTCGACCTCCGGGTGGAGAGCGAGTATCCTCAGGAGCTCGAACCCGGTGTATCCGCTCCCCCCGAAAATGACCGCCTTGATCATGGAGAACCCTCCTTGGCAAAGGACCCGTGACAATAAAAAAGGGGAAGGCCGGAGCGGCCTTCCCCTTTTGATGCGCACAGAAAGGCTGAGATTACCTCTTGGAGAACTGGAACCTCGCCCTGGCGCCCTTCTGGCCGTACTTCTTTCTTTCCTTCATCCTCGGGTCCCTCGTCAGGAATCCCGCCTTCTTGAGCGGCTCACGGAACTCCGGGTCGGATTCGAGGAGCGCCCTTGCCACCCCGTGCCTGATGGCCCCGGCCTGGCCGCTTATGCCGCCGCCCCTGACGTTCACATGGACGTTGAACCTGTCGACCGTCTTGGTCAGCTCCAGGGGCTGGCGCACCATGGTCCGGTGCACCGACCTGTTGAAGAAGTCGTCGATGGGTTTCTTGTTTATCTCTATCTCACCCGAGCCCGGCAGCAGCCTCACCCTCGCAACCGAGGTCTTTCTCCTGCCCGTAGCCCGATACGCGTCTTCCGCCATTTCTTTAACCCCCCTGAGAGTCTTGATTCCTTAGTCCGCGAGCGCCCGGGGCTGCTGTGCCTGGTGCGGGTGTGTCTCGCCCCTGTACACCTTGAGTTTGCCGAACATGCTTCTTCCGAGAGGCCCCTTGGGCAGCATCCCCCATACGGCCTTCCTTATTACCTCTTCTGGTTTGTTTTCGAGGAGTTTTTCCAGGGATACGGTCTTGATGCCCCCGGGGTAGCCCGAGTGGTGGTGGTAGAGCTTGTCCCTGGTCTTGTTGCCGGTGGTGTGTATCTTCTCGGCGTTGACCACGATGACGAAGTCCCCTTCGTCCACGCTGGGAGAGTAGGTGGGCTTGTGCTTGCCCCTGAGCACGATGGCTATGCGGCTGGCGAGCCTGCCCAGCGTCTTGCCGTTCGCGTCAACGACGTACCAGCTCTTGTTTGCCTGTTCGCCTTTGGGAATATAGGTCTTCATTTCCATTAACCTCGGAGTAAATATTCGAATTTTCAAAAATAATTCATTTCGTCCGGTTTGTCAAGGCATTTTTCGCCTTTCATGGCCCGTAGCCCGACGCGCGGCCTGAGGCGCGCCGTGGGTGGAGGTATTTGACCTCGCCGCGTCCATGTGCTAAAAAGATATGCTAAGCTTTATTATACCCATTGAATTTTCATGGTATTTTGACATAAAAGGCGGGGCTCCATGGCGAAGAAAAAGAGGGCCGACGTCTCGGCCGTAGAGGTCGGGCGGCTTACGCGGCGGGAGGCCGAGGCCGAGGCCGCAAGGCTTAAGCACGATATCAACTACCACAACATGTGTTACTACGTCCTCGACAGCCCCGTCGTGACGGACGCCGAGTACGACCGCCTGATGAAGCGGCTCGAGGAGTTGGAAGGGCGCTACCCCGCCCTCGTCACCCCGGACTCGCCCACCCAGCGCGTGGGGGCCGCGCCCGCCGAGGGGTTCGGCACGGTGGAGCACACCGTGCCCATGCTGAGCCTCGAAAACGCCAAATCGGCCGCCGAAGTCACAAAGTTCGACGAGCGGATAAAGCGCGATCTCAAGAAGAGCCCCGGGGAGCGGATAGAGTACGTGGCCGAGCCTAAGATGGACGGGGCAGCCGTGGAGCTCGTCTACGACAATGGCATCTTCACGAAGGGCTCCACCAGGGGGGACGGCGTCACGGGGGAGGACGTAACCGAGAACCTTCGCACCGTGCGCTCCATCCCGCTGGCCCTGGTCCGGGCCTTCAAGGGCAAGCGGGGGCTGGCGAAGCCCCCGGGCTACATAGAGATAAGGGGGGAGGTCTTCCTGCCGCTGGCGAGCTTCGCCGCGCTCAACCGGACGAGGCTCGAAAAGGGCGAGCCCCCCTTCGCCAACCCGAGGAACGCGGCCGCCGGGTCCCTCAGGCAGCTCGACCCGAGGGTGACCGCCTCGCGGCCGCTGGACATATTCTGCTACGGCGTTGGCTCGGTCGAGGGCCCCAAGTTCACCACCCACTACCAGACGCTCGAATACATAAAGGCCCTCGGGCTCAAGGTCAACCCCCTTGTGAAGGCCGTCCACGGGGTCGAGGAGGTCCTGAGGTATCACGAAGAGGTCGAGAAGAAACGGGCGGGGCTCGACTATGATATCGACGGCGTTGTCATAAAGGTCAACAGCCTCGCCCTGCAGGAGAGGCTCGGAGCGCGCACCCGGAACCCCCGCTGGGCCGTGGCCTACAAGTTCGCGCCCAGGCAGGAGTCCACCAGGGTAAGGGATATAGTCGCCGGGGTCGGCAGGACCGGGGCGCTTACGCCCGTGGCCCTCCTCGAACCCGTCGTGGTGGGTGGCGTGACGATAGAGAGGGTCACGCTCCACAACGAGGACGAGGTGGCCAGGAAGGACGTCCGGATAGGGGATACGGTGGTGGTCGAAAGGGCCGGGGACGTGATACCAGAGGTGGCCTATGTGGTGAAGGAGAAGAGGCCCGGGGGCACGAAGCCCTTCACGATGCCCGAGGAGTGCCCGGAGTGCGGCTCGCGCGTGGAGAAGGTCGGGGCCATACACTACTGCACCGGCAGGCTCGCGTGCCCCGCCCAGCTCAAGGGAACGATCAGGCACTTCGCCTCGAAGCGGGCCATGGATATCGAGGGCGTGGGCGGGATGCACGTCGACCAGTTCGTCGAAAAGGGCCTTATAAGGGACGTGGCCGACCTGTACCGCCTGAAGGAGAGAAGGGACGAGGTTATGGCCCTCGAGAGGTGGGCCGAAAAGTCCGTGGACAACCTCCTCGGGGCGATAGAGGAGAGCAAGGGCACGACCCTTGAGCGCCTCATCTACGCCCTCGGCATCCGCGGCGTGGGCGAGCACATGGCCAGGGTCCTCGCCGCCCACTTCGGCTCCCTCAAGAGGCTCGGCGAGGCTACGGCCGAAGAGCTCATGGATATACGCGAAGTCGGCCCGGAGACGGCCGCCTCGGTCGTGGAGTTCTTCGGTGAGCCCCATAATATCGATGTCATAAGAAAGCTCGAAGAGGCCGGGGTCCGGTACGAGAAAAAAGAAGTGGAAGAGAAGCCGAAGGGGAGGCTCGCGGGCCGCGTCTTCCTCTTTACGGGCACGCTCAAGGGGCTTACGAGGGACGAGGCCAGGGACTTGGTCGAGGCCCTCGGGGGCGAGACCGCAACATCCGTCTCCAGGAGGGTCGATTACGTAGTTGCAGGGAAAGAGCCCGGCTCCAAGCTGGTAAAGGCGGAAAAGTTGGGGCTGGCCGTAATAGACGAGAAGAAGTTCAAGAGGCTTCTGAAGAAGTAACCCCCACCCGGCGTCCGCGCAGCCCTTCTTGCCTGGCCCTTCCCGCCCGGTTGCTTTATAAATGGAACAAACCCAGCACGGCAAGGAGAACCCCATGGCAGCGCCCCCTCCCGTCCCCCCTGAAAGCCGGGCCGGCCCGTCCGTCTTCGAGGCCAGCGGCGTAACCAAGGTCAACAGGATGGGCGAGGT
>JBHHVK010000009.1:0-24705 GCA_046754205.1 Thermodesulfobacteriota bacterium | reverse complement strand
CCTGCTCCCTGGTCGAGGCCGCTATCTCGGTAACCGAGCTCGCAACGCTGATGCCCGATGAATATACGCGCGCCACCAGGGATGATACATCCCGGGTCAGTATTACAAGAGGCAACAAAACAAAGATGGCGATAACCGCAAGCGAGAGGTAGAAGAAACGGGCCACCCTGTGCAGCGTGTCGTGCTGCTGCTTCTGGGCCGTCTCGTTTGCCGCTATAATGGACTCGGTCCCGGCCAGAAGACCCTTGATATCACCTTCCATGGCCTGTACGTTTGCGCGGAAGTCGGCCATCTTCCGGCGAACTCGCTTCGTACCCTCAACGAGGGCCGCAAAGTCCGACCGGTAACGGTCCATCCTGCCGGCTATCTCCCGCTTTACCGCGGGCGAAAGCGCGGACCTCTTCAGAAGACCCGCGAAGCGGGCCTGCTCCTTGGCCATCAGGTCAACGTACCTGTCGCCTTCACGCGCCAGGTAGTCCTTCTCGTGACGCCTCATCATCAGCATGGAGTTGGCGAGGGCGAGGTCGGGGTGGTCCTTGAGGATCTGCTCGACGTCGTGGACCGCGCCGCGAAGCCTTCCGAGAAGCCCGGAGTTCTCGTCGAGGCCGAGCCGGACCTTCTCGGAGCTCGTCTCCCTGAAACCCGCCCTGTAGGCCTGCCAGTCCTTTTCCGCCTGCCGCAGCGTGGCGAGAGTGGCCTGGTCCGGGGCCTGTTCCTTGAGGCGTCCGAAGAGGGCCTCTATCTCCTTCGCCGTCTCCGCGTGCCTGTCGATGTACTCGGCCCTGTTGTGCAGGAGAAAGTCCTTCTCGAGGCGGCGGGCCTCGAGGAGCTTGACCTGCATCGCGTCGATGGTCCGGCTGAAGGCGACCGTGGCGCGGTTCCGGGCTTCGGCCCGCTCCTGCACCGTGTGCCCGTATCTGTAGATGAGCATCACGGCGAGAAAGCCGATAATCACGATGGCTCCGGGGAGCATCATCTTCTGACTGACCGTAAGCCTGTCGAGTATCTTCATCCCCTTTTATCTCCTCTTTTCAAAAAAGATCCATACAACCAGGGTCCACCGGTCCGCAGCGCCCGCGCAGCCTTTTTCAGGACAGGAGAAGAATCGAAGATGGGAATAACCGGTACATGTATATGTTCGGCAAAGGGCGGAGCGAACTTGAACGGATAATGGAGAAAGGGCGCCCGAAGGCCGAGGCCCTGGGGCGCCCTTGAACGCGGGTATTTTAAGAGGAGGAAGATGGCGGAGGGTGAGGGACTCGAACCCCCAAGGGCGTTAACCCGGCGGTTTTCAAGACCGCTGCCTTACCAGTTAGGCTAACCCTCCGTGCATACAGGAGATTGTACCGCGCCCCGGGGGTCCGGGGGGGCGGGGGGTGGATCTAAACCTTTCCGGTTATCTTTTCAAGCCCGCCCATGTAGGGGCGGAGGACCTCAGGGACGATGACTCCGCCGTCGGCGGTCTGAAGGTTTTCGAGCACGGCCACGAGGGTCCTGCCGACGGCGAGGCCCGAGCCGTTCAGGGTGTGGACGAAGCGGGGTTTTCCACCCCCGGCCGGACGGTAGCGTATGGAGGCCCTGCGCGCCTGGAATGCCTCGAAGTTGGAGCAACTCGATATCTCGCGGTACCTGTTCTGCCCCGGGAGCCAGACCTCGATGTCGTAGGTCCTGGCCGCGGAAAAGCCGAGGTCCCCGGTGCAGAGCTCGACGACGCGGTAGGGCAGATTTAACCTCTTCAGGACCTCTTCGGCGTCGGCCGTGAGCCTTTCGAGCTCTTCGTAAGAGGTCTCGGGCGTGGTGAACTTCACGAGCTCGACCTTGTTGAACTGGTGCTGGCGTATGAGCCCCTTTACGTCCTTGCCGTAGCTTCCGGCCTCGCTCCTGAAGCACGGCGTATAGGCGGCGTAGCGGACCGGGAGGTCGGCCCCGGCGAGTATCTCCTCGCGGTGGATGTTGGTGACCGGGACCTCGGCCGTGGGGATGAGGTAGTTGTCCCGGCCCTCTATCTTGAAGAGGTCCTCGGCGAACTTCGGGAGCTGACCGGTGCCTACCAGCGCCGAGGCCTTGGTAATGAAGGGGGGCAGCACCTCGACGTAGCCGTGCCCGGTCGTGTGCAGGTCGAGCATGAAGTTTATGAGGGCGCGCTCAAGGAGCGCGCCCGGACCCTTGAGGAGCGCGAACCTCGCGCCCGCTATCCTGCCGGCCCGCTCCGTATCTATAATGCCGAGGGCCTCGCCTATGTCCGTGTGCTCGAGCGGGGCGTGGGAGAACTCCGGAGGCTCGCCCCAGGTTCTCACAACCGGGTTGTCCTTCTCGTCCGTCCCGACGGGCGCGCCCGGGTGCGGCAGATTAGGCAGGCCGAGCATGAAGTCGCTGAGCTCCGCGTCCGAGGCCGCGACATCGGCGTCGAGGGCCTTGATCCGTGCGGAGACCTCCTGCATTTCGGCGAGGATGGACGAGGCGTCGCGGCCCTCCTTCTTGAGCCTGCCTATCTGCTCGCTCGCCTCGTTCCTCCTCTGCTTCAGGGCCTCGGTCTCGGCAAGGAGCGCTCTGCGCCTCTCATCGAGGGCCTTGAAGCCGGAAAGGTCAACCCCGCCCCCCCGGGCCGCGAGCCTGCGTTCCGCCTCCTCGAGGTTCTCTCTTAAAAACCTGATGTCGAGCATCTAAGTCCATTCTCCCTGATATTAATAATCCAGACCCGGCCTGTAGCGCCGGCGGGGCCGGGGGGGCGTCAGGCGGGGAGGCGGGGGAATATCAGGAGCCCTTCCACCTCTTATAGAGGCTGTTGTCCACCCCGAGCGCGTCGAGGGTCTTGCCCACTATAAAGTCCACCATGTCGTCGACGCTTTCCGGCCCGTGGTAGAAGGCCGGCATGGCCGGCAGGATGACGGCGCCGGCGCTGGCAAGGGTGCGCATGTTGTCGAGGTGGATTATGTTCAACGGGGTCTCCCTCGGCACCAGCACCAGGGTCCCCCTCTCCTTCAGGACACAGTCCGCGGCCCGTTCGATGAGGCTCCCCGATACCCCGGCGGCCACCCTCGCCATCGTGCCCATGGAGCAGGGGCAGACGACCATGGCCCGCATCAGCGCGGACCCGCTCGCAGGGGCCCCGGTGAGGTCATCGTGGGGATGGAAGGTGAGGCGGCCCGCCCCGTCCCTGCCGGAGAGCGCGTCCTTGCCCCGCGAGGCCCTCTGCCTGTCGATATGCTCCAGCACGGACCGGGCCGCGTCCGCGGACGCGGCGGCAAGGCCCAGCTCCTCGCGGAGAATCAAAAAGCCGGAGGGTGATATGATAAGCTCCACATCATACCCTCCGGCAAGGAGCTCTTCGGTGAGCCGCACCCCGTAGACCGCCCCGCTAGCCCCGGTGATGGCTACAATGCAGCTCGCCAAAGGCCCCTCCTTAATCCTTGAGCTTCATGACGACGTACAGGGTGGTTCCCCGCCTCTTCAGCAGGAAGAGTATCACGTCGTCCTTGCCGGCCTCCTGCATCACCCTGTTGAAGTCGGTGACCCCCCTTATGGGCTTACGGTTTATCTCCTTGATGACGTCCCCGCGCCTGAGACCGGCAGCGCGGGCCGGGCTTTCGGGGCTGACGGACGTTATCACCACGCCGTCGGTGTCAGGGAGGTTGAGCCTGCGCGCCATCTCCGGGGTTATGGGCTCCACGGCCAGTCCGAGCTTGCCCCCGGTAACGCTCCCCCGCTTCTTTTCCTCCCCGGCCACCCCGGCCATGGTATCGGACCTCTTGACCACGGTAACGAAGAGGGTCTTGGGCTTTCCGTCCCTTATGACCTTCACCTTGGCGGTGGACCCGGGCTTGGTAGCGGCCACGGCCCTGGGCAGGTCGTGAAGCTTGCCTATGGCCTTGCCGCCAAAGGAGACTATGACGTCCCCGGCCTTCAAGCCCGCCTTGTCGGCCGGCTCGCCGGGGTTTACCGACGAGACGAGCACGCCCTCGGGCGACTTCAGCCCGAAAGAGCTTGCGAGCTCGGGCGTGAGGGCCTGGATGCTCACGCCTATCCAGCCCCTGGTGACGTGCCCCGTCTCCTTGAGCTGAATGAGCACATCCTTGGCCATGTTTATGGGGGTGGCGAAGCCTATGCCCTGGCCGCCGGCGATAATCGCCGTGTTTATGCCCACCACCTCGCCGTCGAGGCTGAATAGCGGCCCTCCGGAGTTGCCGGGGTTGATGGAGGCGTCGGTCTGGATGAAGTTGTCGTAGGGCCCGGACCCGATCACGCGGCCCTTCTGGCTCACTATACCCGCGGTGACCGTGCCCCCGAGGCCGAAGGGGTTTCCTATGGCCATCACCCACTCCCCCACCTGCAGGGTGTCCGAGTCGCCGAGCGTCACCACCGGAAGGTCCCTGTCGGCGTCTATCTTTATCAACGCGATGTCGAGGTTCTTGTCCGCGCCCACGACCTCGGCGCTGTATTCCTCCTTGCTCTCGGCGAGCGTGACTATTATTTCGGTGGCGTCGTCGATGACGTGGTTGTTGGTGAGTATGTAGCCTTCCTTGTTGATTATGAACCCGCTTCCGAGGCTCTGCCGCTTGAACTCCCTCTGGGGCTCATCGAAGAACCTCTTGAGCTCATCGCCGAAGAAGTCCTCGAAGGGCCCCTTGAACTCGGGAAAGGGCATGAGCGGCCTTCCCTTTATTACCTGCGTGGTCGATATGTTCACAACGGCCGGCGTGAGCTTGCGGGCGAGCTCCACGAAGTTCGGGGCGCCGGGCCTTACGCCTGCCGGGGCCGGGGCCGCGGCCGCCGCATGCCGGGGCTCCTTCCAGAAGTTCTGGGCGGTGGTGGTCTCCGTCAAGTCGAGGCCGACGGTGAGGGCCACGCCGGCGATTATGGAGACGATGGCCACGACGAAGATGGCCTTCATGCCGTAAGCTTTTTTTCCGTTCATCTCGTTGTCCTTCATCTTGCAGTTTATCCCATTATCCATAGCACCGTCCACGGACGACGCTCATCCATTATCTCCGGTATCTCCGGGTATCCGAACGGGCGGGTCGATACCCCGGCCCCGTGGGGCCTCAGCCGACGACCTTGCAGTACCAGAGGCGGAGCTCGTAGAGTATGTCGTCAAAGAGCTTCTCTTCCGCTTCCGTTAGGTTTCCCCTGGTCTTGTCCTTGAGCAGCTCGATAAGGTCCAGGGTCTGCTTGGCCGCGGCGGGGTCTTTTTCTATCTTCTTCGTAACGGGGTTCTCGACGACGCCGAGGTTCATGAGAACGGAAGAAGAGAGCGAAAGTATAAAGGTGGAGAGGTCGAGGGGCATGAGCTCGCCCGGCTTGTACCCCTCCGGCGGACCACCCTCTGTGGCCTCTGGCCGGGGCCCGCCCTCTGTCCCGGTCTTTTCCTCCCCGCCGGGGGGGGCGGGGGGGGCGGCGGCGGGTGCGGATTCCGCGGGCCTGTCTTTTTTATGCTCGCCTTCTTCGGGCCCCTCGGCCCGGGTCTTCTCTTCTCCCGACATTTTATCCCCTGCCATAGGCTGCTCCGGACGGGCCATGCCCGCCCTACTCCACGGTAACCTTTATGGACTCGCGCCGGGGCTCGACCAGCTTGGGCACGGTAATCTCAAGGAGACCGTCCCTGAGGCTCGCCTTGACCCCGTGCTTATCGACGATGTTGGGCAGGCAGAAGGCCCTGGAGAACGACCCGTAGTAACGCTCCATGCGGTGGTAATTCTCCTGGGTTACGCGCTTGCCGGGCCTGCGCTCGCCGCTGAGGACCAGGGTGTTGGCGTCCACCTCTATGGTTACGTCGTCTATCTCCACCCCGGGGATCTCCGCCCTGAGGATTATCGCCTTTTCGGTCTCGTATATGTCCACCGGGGGGGACCAGGCGCAGCTCGACACCCCTCCGAGGCCCTTGTAATACTTCAAGAGGGCGTCATCGAAGATGCGGCTCATCCGCTCCTGCAAAAAGAGTATGTCCCTGAAAGGATCCCATTTTTTTAGGGCCACCGGCACACCCCCAGTCAAAAACCGTTTAAAGAACCGACAGGAATAATGTATTGAAAAAAGAGGCCTTTGTCAAGCCGGGGGTTAGGCCGCGGCGTGTGCCCCGCCGCTTGTAAACAGGAGCTCGCCGCCCTTGTAGTCGACGGTCACGCGCTCGGTCTCTCCCGCGGGCGCCGAGCCGAACTCGCCCTCGAGGATCTTCGTGGCGAGCCTGTCATAGACCTCGGAGTTGAGGAGCCTCTTGAGGGCCCTGGCCCCGTAGACCGGGTCGTATCCGGCCTCGGCGAGGTGGTCCGTGGCCGCGGGCGTGAGCGTAATGGCGATATTGTGCTCCTTCAGGAGCTTTTCGAGACGCCCGAGCTGGATTCTAACGATGTCCTTCATGTGCTCGCGCGTAAGCGGGTGGTAGATGATGATGTCGTCGATACGGTTGAGGAACTCGGGCCTGAAGGTTTCCCTCAACGCCTCGGTGACGCGCTCGCGGATCTCGCCGTAGTCCTTCTCTCCGAGCTCGGTTATGAACCGGCTCCCCGTGTTCGAGGTCATGATTATGACCGTGTTCCTGAAGTCGACGGTCCGGCCGTGGCCGTCGGTGAGGCGTCCGTCGTCGAGTATCTGGAGGAGCAGGTTGAAGACCTCGGGGTGGGCCTTTTCGATCTCGTCAAAGAGGATGACGGAATAGGGACGCCTGCGGACCGCCTCGGTGAGGTAACCGCCCTCCTCGTAGCCCACGTACCCGGGGGGGGCGCCTATGAGGCGGGCGACGGAGTGTTTTTCCATGAATTCGCTCATGTCTATCCTCACCATGGCGCGCTCGTCGTCGAAGAGGAACTCGGCCAGGGCGCGCGCGGTCTCCGTCTTTCCCACCCCCGTAGGTCCGAGGAATATGAAAGAGCCCACGGGCCGGTTCGCGTCCTGCAGGCCCGCGCGGGCGCGCCTGACCGCGGCGGCGACGGCCTTGAGCGCGGCCTCCTGGCCCACGACGCGCCTGTTGAGCTCCTCCTCCATCTTCAGGAGTTTTTGTCTCTCGCCCTCGAGCATCCGGGATACGGGCACCCCGGTCCAGCGGGATACGATTTCGGCTATCTCCTCGCCGGTGACCTCCTCCTTGAGCATCTGCGTGTCGCCCTGAAGCTCGGCGAGCCTCGCCCGGTCCTTCTCCATGGCCGCGGCGAGCTCGACGAGGCGGCCGTACTTGAGCTCCGCCGCCCTTGCGAGGTCCCCCGTCCTTTCGGCCGCGGCGGCCTCGGCCCTGGCGTCCTCTATCGCCTTTTTCGTGGCGCGTATGCGGTCTATGACCTCCTTTTCGTTCTGCCACCGGGCCTTGAGGCGCGTGCTCTCTTCCCTGAGCTCTGCGAGCTCCTTTTCGATGCCCTCGAGCCTCGCCGCGCTGGTCTTGTCCGTCTCCTTCGCCAGCGCCGCCTTCTCTATCTCGAGCTGCACCGTCTTGCGCTCGACCGCATCTATCTCGGCCGGCATGGAGTCTATCTCGATTCTCAGGCGGCTTGCGGCCTCGTCTATGAGGTCTATCGCCTTGTCCGGGAGGAAGCGGTCGGATATGTATCGGTCTGAAAGGGTGGCCGCCGCGATTATGGCCGAGTCGGCTATCCTGACCCCGTGGTGGACCTCATAACGCTCCTTGAGGCCCCGGAGGATGCTTATGGCGTCCTCCACCGAGGGCTCTCCGATGAATACGGGCTGGAACCTGCGCTCAAGGGCGGCGTCCTTTTCTATATGCTTGCGGTACTCGTCGAGGGTCGTTGCCCCCACGCACCTGAGCTCGCCCCTGGCGAGCGCCGGCTTGAGCAGGTTGGAGGCGTCCATGGCCCCTTCGGCGGCGCCCGCTCCGACGAGGGTGTGGAGCTCGTCTATGAAGAGTATCACCTCTCCGGCGGAGTCGTGGACCTCGCGGACGAGGGCCTTCAGGCGGTCCTCGAACTCGCCCCTGTACTTGGCGCCCGCTATGAGCATGCCGAGGTCGAGGGCCAGGAGGCGCTTGTTCTTGAGGGTCTCGGGCACGTCCCCGGCCAGGATCCTCTGGGCGAGGCCCTCGACGATGGCGGTCTTGCCGACCCCGGCCTCGCCTATGAGGACCGGGTTGTTCTTGGTCCTCCGGGAGAGGACCTGCACCACGCGCCTTATCTCCTCATCGCGCCCGATGACCGGGTCGAGCCTGTTTCCGCGCGCCTCCTCCACGAGGTCGCGGGTGTATTTGGCCAGGGCCTGGTACTTCTCCTCCGGCGCCTGGTCCGTCACCCGCTGGGTCCCCCGCACGCTGGCCATGGCCTTAAGGACGGTCTCGCGCGTTACGCCCTGCGAGGCGAGGATGCCCGCGGCCTCTCCCCCCTTCTCCGAAACGATGGCTGTGAGCAGGTGCTCGGTCGAGACGAACTCGTCCTTCAGGTCCCTGGCCTCCTTCGTGGAGGCGTCGAGCACGGACTTGAGGCGGGGCGACATGTAGGTCTCGCCGGCCCCGGTCACCCTGGGGAGCTTTTTTATGGCATCAAGGAGCTGGTCGGAGAGGAGGGCAACGGGGGCGCCTATCCTCTGAAGGATCGGGACGACTATCGAGCCTTCCTGCCTGATGAGGGCGACCAGTAGGTGCTCGGGCGTGACCTCCTGGTTGCCGCCGCCCTCGGCGATGGACTGGGCCGAGGCGAGGGCCTCCTGGGATTTTATGGTGAAGCGGTCGAGTCTCATGGGACCTCCTTTTTCCGAGCCCTTCCGGGGGCGCGGAACGTCCCCCCAGGCGCGCCGGATACAAAGAGTTTACGAATATAATTTAGGTCCCGAACGCTCTTTTGTCAAGGAGGCGGGGGGTGGGCGGGGCGGGCCCTTGGCTATCGCCTCGCGGTCCTGTGGCCGCGGGCGTAGCTGTTCCGGACGGTATGGAACTCGAGGATGTTGCGGTCGTCGGTGTTGACGAGAGAAAAGTCCCTTATGTACTCGGGCACGAGTGTTTCGGTTGCGACTATCTCTTCGAGGAGGGCCGCCGTCGTGTACAGGTTGGGGTTGTCGAGGCCCTTGGCGATGTCCTCGACCACCTCCCGCTCCCTCATGTGACGGGCTACGTAGCCGTAGTCGACCGTAAGGGGCTCGTGGGAGGCGAGCAGGATGATGTCCGTCCTGTTGGTCCAGTACATGATGTGCTCGAACCTCTCGTCGAGCGTGTTGAGGACGAGGTCGAAGTCCTCCCTTACGAGGTCGTAGGCCGGAAGCCACTGGGTGAAGATGCCGTCTTCGTTCAGGTGCTCGTCGGCTATCCTGTAGAACTCCCGGGTGAAGAGCTGGGAGACCCCGGATATCCATATGTTGGAAGGCTCGGAGATGATGACGTCGTACTTCTCCTTCGTGGTGTAGAGGAAGTGCCGGCCGTCCTCGTAGTGGACCCTTACCCTCGGGTTGCCGGTGACGTTGTTGTTCTCGTCGGCGAAGTACCGGCTCGCGGCCTCCACAACGAGCGGGTCGAGCTCGACGCAGTCGATGAGCTTCACGTCCCGGTGGCTCGCCACGGCCCCGGCCGTCACCCCGGAGCCGAAGCCGATGTTCAGGACCTTTTCCGGCCTCCTGTGGAAGAGGAGCGGGAGCTGGCCGAGAAAGTCCTGGTTCTGCATGTCGTTTCGGGCCGTGGAGGCGTCGACCTTGCCGTTTATCCAGAGCGCGGTGTTGTTCAGGAACTTGTTTTTCTCCACGGCCACCAGGCCGTAGAGCCCGTGCCTGGCGAAGACGATGTTCGCGTTCTTCTTTATCCGGGCGTAGTCCTCGTAGCTCTTCTTGCGTATCCCGTTGTAGTAGACCGATATGCCGAGGTCGGGCTCGCCGTAGGTCGCGGCCCCGAAGCCGGCGAAGACCACGAGGAGCGCCGCGGCGGCGGCGGCGTGCACCGCCTTCCTGCTGAAGGCCAGGAGGAAGACCACGCCTATGGTGAAGTAGCAGGCGGCGGCGAGAAAACCGGTCTTCTCTATCCCGAGGGCGGGGATTATGAAGAACCCCGCGGCAAAGGCCCCGATGATACCGCCGGCGGTGTTTACCGAGAATATGAGCCCCGTGTCCCTGCCGCGAGCCTCCCGGGTGCTTGCGAATATCCTTACGGCCAGCGGGAAGTTGGCGCCCATGAGGGAGGTCGGCACGAGCATGAGCGCGAAGGCGGCGAGGAACAGGAGGGCCTGGAAGACGTAAAAGTCGCTGGTGGCGTGGTAGAGGTACATGTACAGCGCCTCCATCTGGTCAGACGCCTGGACCACGACTATGGAAAAACCCGCCACGAGGAGCATCACGTAGGCGAAGACGGTCACGGGGCTCCCTATCCTGTCGTGCAGCCTCTTTATCACGTAGCTTCCGACGGAAAGCCCCGCGAGGAAGGCCGATACCACGAGGGCGAAGGCGTAGATGCTGGTGCCGAAAAGCAGGTGGAAGAACCTGCTCCACGTTACCTCGAGGACGAGGGCCGAAAAACCGGAGACGAAAAGCGAGACGAGCACAAAGGTGCGCAGCCCCCACGCGCCGCCAGGGGCCGGACCCGGGGGGTCGGCCTCTTCGGCGGCCCCGGGGCCCGCTTCGGGACCATCGAGCTCGTACTCCCTCGTGGGCTCCTCCATCCTGGCCACGGCGAGGCCGACCGCGATGTACAGGACCGCCGAGGCCGCGCTCGTCACCGCGAGGCCGAGCACCGGGACGAACAGGAACCCGCTCAACGCCGCGCCTATGGCCGCCCCGAGGGTGTCGAGGGAATAGATGGAGGCCACGTCCCTGCCGAGGCGCTTGAACTCGACGGAGTAAAGGTACGTCACCACGGGGAACATGGCCCCGATGATTATCGTGGGGAAGATGAGGATAAGGGCGCTCAGGAAGAACTTGACGAGGTTTATGGCAAGGGGGCTTTCGACAAGGCCGGATAAGAGGAAGAAGGGGTACTTTACGAGGCCGAATACGTAGAGGCTCAGCAGGCAATAGACCCCGAGGACCACGAGCGAGGAGCCGCAGAAGAGGTATTTTCTCTTTACGCGCCGTATCCACCTGCCGCCGTAATACCCCCCGATGGCTATGCCGGCGAGGAAGACCGAGAGGACCGTTGAGATGGAGAGCGCGGAGGTGCCGAAGAGCACCATTATCTTCCTCGTCCACACCACCTGGTATACGAGGGAGAGAAAGTTGATGACCAGGACGGTCAGCAGCAGCACCGCCGTGTAGCCCCGCTCTTTTTTCCGCATCCTTGCCCCCTGGCCTGACGTTGAGTTCGTGTAACTACTATTTATATATGACCGGTCATTAAAGGAAGATTAAAAGATTAATTGGTTTACCCCGGGGGCCCGGTGGTATATATTTAGAAGCGGCGCCGCACAACCCGCTCCGGGAAAGACCGATATTGAAAACTCCCATGCTGAAAGAGGCCCTCCTTGCCGGAAAAGACCGGGAAGATGAAGCGGTAACCGAGCTTTCGGGGCTCGGCTTCGAGGACCCGCGCTCCGCCCTGAGGGACCTGAAGGCGCTTGCCCGGGGACCCCTTTCGGTCCACATCGACCTCATGGTCGAAGGCGCACTGGCCTCGCCCTCTCCCGAAGGGGCCCTCAACAACCTCGAGAGGATAGCGGGCGGACTTGCGCCCAGGGCGCTGGCGAGGCTCGCCTCCTCGCCCGGGTCCATAAAAAGGCTCATAACGCTTGCCGGCTCCTCGCCCTACCTCACCGGCCTCGTGCTCCGCGACGGGGAGCATTTCGAGGGCCTCTTCCTCTCGGGCGGCCTCGAAGGCTCGAAGGCCCCGGAGGCCATGTCGGACGAGCTTGCCCTTCTAACGGAGGGGGCCCGGGACTTCGAGGCCATGGCGCGCGCCCTAAGGGTCTTCAGGAACAGGGAGGTCTTGAGGATCGGCGCCCGCGACCTGCTCGGCATGGCCGACCTCGCCGGGACCACGGCCGAGCTCTCGGCGCTCGCCTCGGTATGCCTCGACGCGGCCGTCCGTTTCGCCTCCTCCCTGATGCGAGAGGCCCACGGGGCCCCGGTCGGCGAGGACGACAAGGGGCGCGGAAAAGAGGCCGAGTTCACCGTCCTCGGGCTCGGAAAGCTCGGGGGCTGGGAGCTCAACTTCTCCTCGGACATCGACATAATCTACGTCTATTCCACGGGCGCCGGAGAGTCTACCGGGGTGGAGGGAGACGAAGGGTCCAGGATAGGCCTTCACGCCTACTTCGTAAAGCTCGCCGCAATGGTCACAAAACTCATCTCCGCCGTTACCGCCGACGGCTTCGTCTTCAGGGTCGACCTGGACCTGAGGCCCGAGGGCCCGAACGGCCCCATGGCCAACTCTCTTTCGGCCATGGAGTCCTACTACGAGTCGTGGGGTCAACCCTGGGAGCGCGCCGCCTTCATAAAGGCCCGCCCCGTGGCCGGGAGCCGCGAGCTCGCCGGAGAGTTCCTCGATATGATCCGCCCCTTCGTATTCAGAAGGCACCTCGACTTTACGGCCATAGAGGAGATAAAGTCCATGAAGGAGAAGATAAACCTGAGCCTCCTTAGGAGGGCCCCGGACAGGGTGGACGTAAAGCTCGGCCGCGGCGGCATCCGTGAGGTGGAGTTCGTCTGCCAGGCCCTCCAGCTCATTTACGGGGGAAAGGACCCGGACTTGAGGGAGCGCAGCACCCTTCGGACCATAGAAGGCCTGGGGGCGAAGGGGTTGCTCGAAGGAGAGACGGCCGCGGCGCTTACGCGGGGCTACACCTTTCTCAGGAACCTCGAGCACCGGATCCAGATCGTCGACGGGAGGCAGACCCAGGCCGTGCCGGCCCGGCCCGCGGAGCTGAGGCGCCTGGCGCGGATGATGGGCCTGAGCCGAACGGACGGCAGGGAGGGCGAGGGTTTCCTCGACGAGTACAGAAAGGTGACCGGGGCGGTGCACGGCGCCTTCAGGGCGCTCTTCTACGGGGCCGAGGAGGAGACGGACTTAAGGGAAATCCCCGTCGACATACTGGTCGTCATCTCGCCGGACGTGACCGAGACGGAGGCCTGCCAGAGGCTCGCCCGACTCGGCTTCAAGGACCCGGAAAGGGCCTTCGCTAACCTCGGCCGCCTCCGCGGCGGACCCGCATTCCTGAGGCTCGGGGCAAGGTCCAGGGTCTTGATACAGAAGCTCGCCCCGGTGCTCCTCTCCGAAGCCGCCTCCTCGCCGGACCCGGACATGGCGCTCCGGCACCTCGAGGACTTCCTCTGCTCCGCGGGGGCGCGCACGACGCTCTACGCCCTCCTTTATGAGAACCCGGCGGTTACCGGGGAGCTGATGAAGCTCTTCGGCACGAGCGTCTTCCTTTCGAGAACCCTCATCGAGCACCCTGAAAGCCTCGACATCTTCCTCTCCGGCGACCTCGCCGTACCCTACAGGCCCAGGGAAGAGATCGTCTCGCAGTGGGACGGCGAGGTAAGGTCCACAGCGGACTACGAAGACAAGCTCGACGCGCTCAGGCGGCTCCGTAACCAGGAGGTCTTCAGAATAGGGATAAACGACATCCAGGGCCGGCTATCCCCCCACGCGGTCTCCGCGCAGATGACCTTCCTCGCCGAGGCGGCCCTCGAGGCCTCGGAGAGGCTCGCAAGGAGCGGGCTGGAAGAGAGATACGGCTCGCCGCCCGAGGGGACCAGGTTTGCGATAATAGGACTCGGCAAGCTCGGAGGCAGGGAGCTCATATACGGCTCGGACCTCGATATCATCTTCGTCTACGACCCCCCACCCCCCCCGGGAGGGGGCGAAGGGGGCGGGGGGGGGATGACGACAGGCCCCAGGGAGATATCCACCCACGAGTTCTTCGTAAAGCTCTGCCAGAGGGTCATCAGCATCCTGAGCCTCAGGACCAGAGAGGGGATGGTCTTCAGCGTGGACACGCGCCTTCGGCCCTCGGGGTCCTCGGGGCCGCTCGTGGTCACCAGGGCGGCGCTGGTCGGATACCACTCCAGGACGACCCAGGTCTGGGAGCGCCAGGCCATGACCCGGGCCAGGGCGGTGGCGGCCGACGTCGGGTTCGGCCGGGAGGTCTTAAAGGAGCTCGAGGAGGCGGTGTACGCAAAACCCCTCACGGCCAAGGACGTAAAAGAGCTTCTGCGCATACGGGGACGCATGGAGAAGGAAATTGCGAGGGAGGACCCCACAAGGTATAATGTCAAGACAGGCCGGGGCGGCATCACCGACATCGAGTTCCTGGTCCAGACCCTTCAGCTCCGCTGGGGCGGCGCCAGAAGGTCGCTCCGGACCCCGGGCACGCTCAAGGCGCTTGCGAGGCTCTGTAGGGAAGGCATCATCGAAGAAGAGGACTACAGGGCCCTAAGAGAGGCCCACGCCTTTTTCAGGCGCCTGGAGATGGGGCTTCGTATCGTCCATGACCGGCCGGAGGGGTACCTCAGGGCGGGCTCCGACGAGCTTGTGACCCTCGCCAAGAGGACAGGTTACCGCAATAAGGCGTCCGACGAGAAGCTCCTAAAAGATTACCGGGATTTTGCCGATAAGGTAAGGGAGATATACCTGAGGGTCATGGAGGGGCTGTAACCGGCCCCTTTGCGTACCGCCGTGAGCGTCCTTTTATGGGTCAAGACCACCGTGGTCCCCTACCCCCGGGGCCCTCGGTGAGCTTTTTTTGATAAAGAACGGAAATCCTGTATACTGGTATCTTACCGCCCCTTTTACAGACAGCCGGAGACTGAACAATTGAAAAACCCGCAGGGAAACCTGAGCGAAGTAAGCTTTCCTCGACTGCTCAACGACATCTATGTGGCCTCTGACCCGAGCGCCGTCCTCGACATCGTGCGCGAGCCCGTGGTGAAGCGTTTCTTCTTCAAGGACGGCCGCCCGGTCTCGTCCACCTCGAACGTCCTCGGAGAGGTCCTCGGCCGGCTGCTCATGACCGAGGGCGTGATAACGCAGGACGACTACGAGGCCTCGCTCGAGCAGGTCATCAAAGAGAAGAAACGCCACGGAGAGGTCCTTATCTCCATGGGCCTGATTACCCCGGAAGGGCTCGACAAGTTCCTCGCCCTCCAGCTCAAAAGGAGGCTCCTGAACCTCTTCGGCTGGGGCGACGGCACCTACAGGTATACGAAGACCGACGGGCTGCCGGCCAACGTCGAGGCAAAGCCCATCCATCCCGCCCGCCTGATACTCGAAGGGATAAGCCTCGGATTCTACCCGCCGGAACGGATCAAGGCCGACCTACAGGACTACCTCTCCAAGCCCATGGTCCTGAACGAAAAGGCCCTTGAGAGGTACGCCTTCGAGGACTTCGGCCTCAACCTCCAGGAGCAGAGGTTCCTCCAGCGCTTCGACGGCGGGCAGACACTCGGCCATGTTCTCGAAACGGCTGACCTCCTGAAGCACAAGGCCTTGAGCGTGGCCCTGAGCGCCATCATCACGGGGCTGGTCCGCTGGACCGAGGAGCCCGAGGAGCCAGGGCGAGGGGGGGGCGGCGAGCCCATCGTCATTGAAACTTCGCCGGAGACACGGATGGGGGCGGAGCTGAGGTTCATGAAGTCGAGGTCCGCGATAATCGAAGGTGACTACCGCAAGGCGGTGAACCTCCTCGAGCAGATAACCGAGCTGAACCCGACCGAAGGCGAGTACTGGGCCTACCTCGGCTGGGCTATATTCAAGGACAACCCCGCCAGGGTGGACGAGGCGGAAAAGATAATCAAGGACGCCATAGACCTCAACAACGACCTCGACCGCGCCTGGTACTTCCTCGGCACGGTCTTCCTCGCCAAGGGCGACTCCCCCTGGGCGGAGCGCGCCTTCTCCACGGCCGTGGAAAAGAACCCCTGGATGCTCGAGGCCTTCTCCGAGCTCAAGAGGCTCGAGATAAAAAACCGCTTGACCGGGCTCGCCGGGCGCCTCTCAAAGGAAAGGGAGGACTGGCTGGCGCGGTTCGACTTCGCCGAGGACCCCTTCACGCCTCTGCCCGATGAAAGGTTCCACATACCCTCGGCCGGACAGACGAGGGCCGCCGAAGAGCTCGCAAGGGGGATAAAGGGCAAGTCCGGTCCCCTGCTCCTCGTGGGCCGCTCGGGGGCCGGAAAGACCACGGTCCTCCTTGAGCTCTTGAAAAAACTCTCCCACGAAAAGGTCCTTGCCGCCGTGGTCCTGGCCCCGCCACCGAGGGAGCTCGACCTCATAAAGGCGGTAAACGCTGAGACCGGCTCTTCGACCGAGCCCAAAACCATCAAGGGGCAGCTCTTCAGCCTCGGGATGAGGCTCTCGCAGAACAAGATCCAAGGGGGCCACAGCGTGGTGGTCATAGACGACGCACATACCCTGAGCGACGGGTGCCTCAAGCTCATACAGTACCTCTCCCGCCTCAAGACGCTCCAGCTCCTCCTCCTCGCCGAGCCGTCGCTCACGGAAAGGCTCGACACGCCCCAGTTCAGGGAGCTCAGGGAAAAGATTGCGTTGCAGACACCCCTTGACCCGTTGACCGTCGAGGAGACCCAGGAATACATACTGACGAGGCTGAACAAGGCGAAGCGTACCGACAGGGTAAAGAAGGGGTTTTTCAAGCTGGAGGCCCCGGCCCTTGATAATATCTACGAGAGAACGGGCGGGGCGGCGGCCCTCGTAAACAGGCTCGCCCCGGAGCTGCTCGCCGACGGCGAGGGGATATCCATCGTCGAGGCGGAGCCGGTCTCGCTCGAGCACGCGGCATACGATACCCCAACGGCAACCGATACCTTGGAGGCCCCGGAAGCCCTGGAGGCCCCCGAGGCGGACCATGCCCCGGCCCCGGAGGCCGAATATGCCCGGGAAGAAGAGCAGATCCCGGAAGCCCCCGCGGCCTCGTCGGATATGGAGCCGGCCCTTCTCGGGAACTCCGCCTACATGGGAGACCCGGTAGAAGAAGAGGGGGGCGAAGAGTTCAGGTTCATGCCCTCCGCCCCTGAGGGGCCTCAAACCCCAGGTGACGTCCCCGCCGAGCTCACGGCCCCGGCTGCTTCCTCTTTGCCGGCCGCACCCACGCAGACGACCTCTCCGCCCCCTCCGCCCCCCCTGCTCGACGACGCCGGGCCGACAGGCGCGGAGCCGCTTGCGGCGGCCATGGGAGGAGACGGCGGGGTAGGAGCGCCCGGCTCATCCACCGCCGCCCCGGTCGTAAAGCTCGCGCAGGGCAGGGAGGCGCCCGCCGCGGCCGTTGAACCCCCGGCGCCGGCGAAAAACAAGAGAAACCTCGTAAGGCTCCTGGTCTGGATTGTCGTCATGCTTGTAGCCGGACTCGTTCTCGGCACGGCCGTAGGGGTCCTGATACACGGCCCGGAGAAGCTGGCCGGAAAGATAGGCCTCGGCCCGGGCATCATCCGGAGCGTTGGAGGCGGGGCCGGCGGGGCCGGGGGGGCGGACCAGCCCTGAGGCGGGCCGGCCGCGGGCGCTCCATTTCCGTTTCCGGCCCGCCGCACCTCTACCCCGGACAGTTCACCCGTCGGCAATCCCGGTTTTTCCCCGGGGGCCATGCGCCGCGCCGCTTCTTCTGGTATAATCAACGGACCATCATCAAATATCCGGGGCTACCCGACCGAATCCTCGAGGCCCCCTGGGCACAGCCGCGAGACCACCTTAAAACCGCCGGAATATCATGGACAAACCCCACCCGTCAAAATCAAAGGCCCCCGCGGCCCCCGCACCCGCCGCCTCTCTCGCGTCCGAGTGCAAGATAGCCCTCTTCGACCAGGTCCTTGAGACCCTCGACAGGGCAAACGAGCACATAGGCCTCTCTCCCGGCCTCCTCCAGAGGATCAAGACCCCGAGAAGGTCCCTCGTGGTCTCCGTGCCCGTGGAGATGGACGACGGCCATGTCAGGTTCTTCACCGGCTATCGCGTCCAGTACGACTTCTCCAGGGGGCCGGCCAAGGGCGGAGTGAGGTACCACCCCTGCGTAAACCTCGATGAGATTACGGCCCTCGCGGCGCTCATGACATGGAAGTGCGCGGTCGTCAACCTCCCCTTCGGCGGGGCCAAGGGAGGGGTCACCGTCGACCCGACGGCGCTCTCCATGAGCGAGAAGAAACGCCTTACCAGACGGTACACCTACGAGATAAGCATCTTCATAGGCCCGGAACTCGACATCCCCGCCCCGGACATGTATACGGACTCACAGACCATGGCCTGGATGATGGACACCTACTCCATGATGAAGGGCTACTCCATACCCGGGGTGGTCACGGGCAAGCCCGTATGCATAGGCGGGTCAGAGGGCCGCGAGAGGGCCACTTCCGTCGGCCTGGTAACGACCGTCGAGGAGACGTTGAAGCAGCTCGACATCTCCATCGAGGGCCTGAGGATCGCCGTCCTCGGCGTCGGCAAGGTCGGTTTCTGCGCCGCCCTCATACTCCGCAGCATGGGAGCCAAGGTAATAGGGCTCGCCGACTCCAAGGGCGCGATCTACAACCCCCGGGGCCTCGACCTCGACGCCGTGAAAAAACACCGGGACGAAACGGGCTCGCTCGCCGGCTTCAAGGAGTCCGACACCATGACCACCGACGAGCTCCTCACCCGCGAGAGCGACATCCTCATCCCGGCGGCCATAGAGGAACAGATACACTCCGGCAACGCCGGCCCCATCAGGACCAGAATAATAGCAGAGGGCGCCAACAACCCCATTACGAACGCCGCGTCAGCGGAGCTCCTCGACAATGGGGTCTTTATCCTCCCCGGGCTCCTTGCCAACGCCGGAGGGGTCGTGGTCAGCTACTTCGAGTGGATCCAGGACCTTCAGGGGTACTTCTGGGACGTGGAAGAGGTCAACAGACGGCTTAAGGTCATCATGAAAAAGGCCTTCGATGAAGTGCTCCACATCTCCCGGGCAAAGGATATCGACTTGAGGACGGCGGCCACCGTCGCAGGGGTAAAAAGGGTGGCCGACGCCATCCGAACAAGGGGCCTGTACCCCTGAGCCCCCCTGCCGGTCCATGGTTCAGAGGCTCTCCACCACGGCCTTCCCCCTTCCGGCCCAATCCCGTCTCCCCTACCCTCTTATCACAAAATCCTCTTGAATTTCAATGTGTTGGTTGCTTTCCGGCGTCTCCCGGAAAAAGCGGCGGAACAATACTGAAAGTACCGGGGGCTCAAAAAATTTAATATTAAAACCCTTGAAAAATTGAATCCACTCTGTTAAATTTGCCATCTACAAAACTCCCGAAAGTTATCAACACCTGTTAACAACCCTGTGGATAATCTTTCCCCGGACTCTTCCCCAATGGAATCTCAAAATATCTGGAATAGCTGTCTCGAGGGGGTCTCCCGACACATCAGCCCGCAGCACTTCTCGACGTGGTTCTCCCCCATAAAGGTAGTAGACGCCCCGGACTCTGACGAGCAGCTCACCCTCGAGGTCCCGAACCGCTTCTTCCTCGAGTGGATAAAGGAGCATTACCTCGTGCTCATCCAGGACGTCCTGAGGAGGGTCGTCGACAGCAACATGCGGCTCAGCTGGAAGGTCGGCGACGAGATGCGCTCCTCCACCGGAGGAAAAAGGTCCCGCGGGGCCAAGGGGGCAAGGGGGACGAGGGGGGCCGGGGGGGCAAAAGGGGCCGGAAGGGCGGGAGAAGGCAGCGATGCCGGCATGGGGGCAAGCGCCCCCGTCGCCGGGGCCGCGAATGAAGTTTCGGGAGGGGGGGCCGGGGAGGGCAGGGGGGCCGGGGGTACAGTGGGGAGGGCCGGCGGGACCGGGGGGGCGGGGGGCACGGGGGGCGTCGGCAAGACAAAACACGCCGCAAGGGTCCGCTCGCCGGGACTCAGTGACAAATACACCTTTGAAAACTTCGTCATCGGCAAGGCGAACGAGTTCGCCTACGCAGCCTGCTCGGCCGTGGCGAGGTCCCTCGGGAGCAAGTACAACCCGCTTTTCATATACGGCGGCGTGGGGCTCGGAAAGACGCACCTCCTGCAGGCCATAGGCCACAGGGTGCTCGAAAGCAACTCGAGCGCCAAGGTCTGCTACTACACCTCCGAGCGGTTCATGAACGACTTCATAAACTTCGTGAGCCGTCAGAAGATGACCGAGTTCCGCAACAAGTTCCGCAACGTCGACGCCCTCCTCATAGACGACATCCAGTTCTGGGGCGGAAAGGAAAGGACACAGGAGGAGTTCTTCCACACCTTCAACACCCTCTATGAATCACACAAGCAGATCGTGGTCACCTGCGACAAGTTCCCCAAGGACATAGCCGGGCTCGAAGAACGGCTCCGTAGCCGCTTCGAGTGGGGGCTCGTGGCCGACATCCAGCCCCCGGACATGGAGACCAAGATAGCCATACTCAAGAAAAAGGCGAAGAGCGAAGGGGTAAAGCTCCCCGGAGACGTCGCATCCTGGCTCGCCTCGGTCTCAAGCTCCAACATACGCGAGCTCGAGGGTTTCCTCAACAGGATATTCGCCGTATCAAGCCTAACCGGCAGGGAAATTACCCTTGAGATGAGCAAGGCCGCGCTTAAAAACCTCATCAGGGAAAAAGAGGAGAAGTTCCTTACCATAGAGGAGGTTCAAAAGGCCGTGGCCGCCTTCTATAACCTGAAGCCCTCGGACCTCAAAAGCTCGAGAAGGCATAAGACCATAGCGTTGCCCCGCCAGGTGGCCATGTACCTTGCCCGCGAGTTCGGCAGGTTCAGTTACCCTGAGATAGGCGCGGCCTTCGGAGGAAAGGACCACTCCACCGCCATACACGCCGTCAAGAAGATTACAAAGGCGGTCGAAGACAACCTGGAACTCAAATATTCCGTAAGGAGCATCAAGCAGAACCTCGGTGTTGATTAACTGTTGACCGGACGGTTGATCGGGGTTGAAAAGGGGGCGGGATATCAAGGGGGCGGGGTTTCGGGCGGACCCGGCGCCGGGGATTGTTGATAAGGCGCCATCTTTATCAACACCTTCGGGGGAGAAAAAGGCCTCTTGAAACCGGGCTGTCCGTGGTTATCAACACTTTAGGCGCGCCTACTGCTACTGCTTCATTTTTTTAAAAAATCAATCTTAAAAGGGGAGCTCAAGATGAAGTTCATTATCGACAAGGAGAATTTCCTCAAAACGTTGCAGAGGATCCAGGGCATCGTCGAAAAACGCAACACCATGCCCATCCTCGCCAACGTCCTCCTCGAGGCAAAGGACGGCAGAATAAACACCATGGCAACGGACCTCGAGGTCTTCATAAAGGACTCCACCGGGGCGGACGTATCCGAGGAAGGCTCCCTGACGGTAAACGCGCGCAAGCTCTTCGAGATAGCAAAGGAGCTCCCCGATGAAAAGATAAAGGTCTCTTCGGGGGAGGCTGACAAGATTGTGGTAACCGGGGGCAAGGCGCGTTTCAATATCATGGGCCTGCCGTCAAAGGACTTCCCCATCTTCCCTGCTTACGAAGAATCGGCCCTTCAGACGATAGAGAAGGAGAACCTCAAGGAGATGGTCGACAAAACCGCCTTTGCCGTCTCCACGGACGAGACAAGGTACAATATCAACGGCTTTCTCCTCGAAAAGGACGAAGGAAAGCTCCGCATGGTCGCAACCGACGGCCACAGGCTCGCGCTTATAGAAAAACCCGACGGCGCAGGCATCCAGGCCGGGGATAAAAAGGGTGTCCTCATGCCGAGAAAGGGCGTTATGGAAATGCGTAAGCTCCTCGAAGAGAAGGAAGGGGAGTTCCAACTCGGCGTGACCGAGAAGAACGCGGTGATGAAAAAGGACCATACGGTGATAAACACCCGCCTTCTCGAAGGAGAGTTCCCGGACTACGACAAGGTCATACCCAAGGACAACAACGAGGAGGTGACCGCAGTGAGGACCTCGCTCCTCGCCTCCCTCAAGAGGGTATCGATACTCTCCATGGACAGGATCAAGGGCGTAAGGTTCAACTTCTCCCCCGGGTCCCTGGTGCTCACATCATCGAGCCCCGACATCGGCGAGGCCACGGAAGAGCTCGATATAGAATACTCGGGGCAGACCGTGGAGATAGCCTTCAACGCCAGGTACTTCATAGACATGCTCGAGGCCACGGAGGACGAAACGGTCACCATCCGCCTGAAGGACCCCACGAGCCCGGCCATAGTCAACCCCCGGGGCTCCGAGGAATACACCTACATCATAATGCCGATGAGGCTCTGACGGCCGGCCATAAAGACCTTGACAAAACGGCCGCTTTTATGACTAAATATCTGTTTGGCCTTTCAAAAAAGGGGCCTGTGATGAATAAAGGGGCCTGACAGGGGTGGAATAGATCGAGAAAGCGCCGGACGACATTTTCCCGGCGGGACCCGGAAATAAAACTTTTCTAAATAGAGGGTACAGAGAGATGAAAAGGACCTATCAGCCAAAGAGGAAAAAACGGCTCCGCACCCACGGTTTCCTTGAGAGGATGTCCACAAGGGGCGGCCGCGCCGTCATAAAGAGAAGAAGGGCCAAGGGCAGAAAGGTCCTCACCCCGCAGATAAGCAGCAACAAGTAAGCCCTGCCGGTGGGCGATTATACCTTTGCCAGAAGCAGGAGGCTCTTAAAACCGGAGGACTTTTCAAGGGTCCGGAAACAAGGCAGAAGGATCTCCACCAGGAGCTTTACAGTCTACATGCTGCCCAACGGCCTAGAAGCGAGCAGGCTCGGCCTCTCCGTATCCAAAAGGGTCGGCAACGCCGCGAAACGCAACAGGATCAAAAGGCTCCTGAGAGAGTTCTTCCGCCTCAACCCGGGAGCGGGTGGGCCAAATGGGCCGAGGGGGCAAGGGGGGCAAAGGGCCGAGCCCAGGGGGACTTCCCGGGCCGCAAGGGGCCTGCCAGCGGACCTCCTTATTACGGTAAAGAGCGTAGAGTCCCTAAGCTCCTACGACGACGTGGCCAAAGAGCTCTCCCGGGTACTGCTCGACGGGCCCTTCTGATATCTTCTCCTACGACGATCGAGTTTATGCTCAAATATCCCCTCATATGGCTTGTGCGCCTCTACCAGGTCGCGGTTTCTCCCTTGCTACCCAGGACATGCAGGTTTTATCCGAGCTGCTCGGCCTACGCCCATGAGGCCCTGAAGAGCCACGGGGCGGGCAGGGGAGCGATGTTGGCCGTAAAGAGGCTTTTAAGGTGCCACCCCTTCGGCGAGGGGGGGGTGGACCCGGTCCCGGTAAGACGGGGACCGGTCGAGTGACCCGCCAAGAGGCCAAAGGAAAAACAGAACGGGACGTTGATGGATAAAAAGGTACTCATAGCCATAGTCCTCTCCATAGCGGTGCTCCTGGTCTACCCCTATGCGCTGAAGACCTGGTTTCCGCAGTACGCCGGCAAGGGCGCGCCGTCAGGCAAGTCCGAAGAGGTGGCCGTAAAGGTTACGGAAGACGCCGCCGGCGTGGGCCGGGTCGTCTCCGAAGGGCCTTCCGCGTCAACAGGCGCGGCGGCGGAGGGAAGAAAGGCCCCCGAAAAGGCCAGGGCCTCCGAAAAGATAACGGAGATACTCACCACCGTGGAGACGCCTCTGGTGAGGGCCGTCTTCTCGAACATCGGCGGAAGCGTCAAGAGCTGGGAGCTCAAAGACTACAGGGCGACCAAGGAAAAGGGTTCTCCCGTCGTAAATCTCGCGGAAACCATAACGACGGCAAGGTCCCTCTCGACGATCCTCTCGGACGGGGTCCGCGAGATGGTCGTCTTCTCCCCATCCACAAGAGAGATAACCATCGACGGCGACGAAACCGCGGAGCTCGTCTACACCGGCAGGACGAGCAACGGCATACTCTTCGAGAAGACCTATCGTTTCTCCGCCTCCGCCTACATGGTCGACACGACTGTCACCGTAACCAACCCCACCGACAGGCTCCTGAGCGCCTCTGTCGAGACCACCATGGCCTCGGCACATAACGGCAAGGACAGGTTCGGCTACCACACGGGCGCGCTGGTGCGCGCCTCGGACGAGGTCACGAGGTACAAACCGGGCGACGCCGCGGTCAGGAACGGCGGCACCCCCGACTGGATAGGCATGGAGGACAAGTACTTCCTCGCCGTAATCCTGCCCGAAAGGGACGCGAAGGTCGCCTGGAGGGTGGACGCCCGGGGCGAAGACTCATCCAGCGCCCTCGTAAGGGTCCCCATCGAGCTCCTACCCGACGCCAGGGCCACCGTGAGTTTTTCTTCCTTCATCGGCCCGAAAAAGTACGGTCTCCTGAGCAAGCTCGAGCGCTCCCTCGTCGAGTCCATTCAGTTCGGCTGGTTCAGCTTCCTCGCCAAGCCGCTCCTCGTCACCCTCAACTTCTTCCAGCGCTTCGTCGTCAACTACGGCATAGCCATCATCCTGCTGACGGTCCTCATCAAGATAATCTTCTACCCCCTTACGAAGAAGAGCCTCAAGTCGATGAAGGACATGCAGCGGATGCAGCCCCAGATGGCGCTCATCAAGGAGAAGTACAAGGACGACAAGCAGGCGATGAACAAGGAGATGATGGAGCTTTACAAGCGCCACAAGATAAACCCGCTCGGCGGGTGTCTCCCCATGCTGCTGCAGATACCCGTCTTCATCGGGCTCTACGAGGCGCTCTACGTTGCCATCGAGCTACGCCACGCGCCCTTCTTCCTCTGGATTACCGATCTGTCGAGCAAGGACCCCTACTACATATCGCCGCTGCTGATGGGCGGATCCATGTTCCTCCAGCAGAAGATGTCCCCCACATCGGCGGACCCCACCCAGGCCAAGATGATGATGTTCATGCCGCTGATCTTCACCGTCATGTTCCTCAAGTTCCCCTCGGGGCTCGTCATCTACTGGCTCG
>JBHHVK010000008.1:0-26869 GCA_046754205.1 Thermodesulfobacteriota bacterium | reverse complement strand
AGGAGGGGTGGCGATGGGGGGGATTATTAGCGGGGACGGGGGCGGTTGCAGGGACGGGGCGGCGATACCACGAAGGCGTGGGCCTGACGAATGACAGGGAAGTTTCAAGATGAAGAGTAAAAACGCAAAAAGAGGCGAGGCCCTTCCGGGGTTCTCCTTCATCATACCGGTCCTCAACGCCGAGAGGCACATAAGAAGGTGCCTCGGGTCCATAAGGGCCCAGGACTACCCCGCCGATAAGGTCGAGATTATACTCCTCGACGGAGGGTGCGTCGACTCTACCCTTGAGATAGCCAGGGGGTACGGCGCGAGGGTCTATCCCAATCCAGGGGTGCTCGCCGAGTACGGGCTCCAGGTGGGCATCTCCCGCGCCACGGAGGACCTCGTCGTCATCTTCGCCGCAGACAACGAGCTCTCTGGCCCGGGCTGGCTCACCGAGGCGGCAGAGGCGTTCCTCGACGACTCCGGCTGCGCGGCCGTCTGGGGGCCGCTCAAGTCCGCCGAGGACGACCCGCCGGTAAACAGGTACTTCGAATTGATACAGAGCGACCCCATGACGTTCTTCATAAACAGGAACCTCAAAGGATACCTCTCGGACCCGGGAACGGTCAAAAGAGGCGGCAGGTACATCTTCAGGGTAGACCCGGGGAGGCCCCTTGTCTGGGGGGCCAACGGGCTCACGATAAGAAGAAAGCTCGTGGCGGACATATGGGCGCAGGAGGGGTACCTCGGCGACAACGACGCCTTTCAGCAGATGATAGAAAACGGCGACGACCAGGTGGCCTACATCCCGAGGCTGGTGACCTATCACCATCACGTCGGAGAGGTGAAGGACTTCGTAGCAAAGTGGAAGAGGAACTTCTCCAAACACTTCCTCGACAAGCTCGCCACGAGGAACACGAACTGGGTCTTCATGGAGGGCTTCAGAACGAGGCTCATGCTCTGGCTCCTCTATTCGCTCAACCCCCTGGTATCCGGAGCGCACGCGGTCTTCATGGGCCTGAGGGACAGGAACCGCTACTGGGCCTATCATCCGCTCCTCTGCCTGCTCCAGACATCGGTCTACGCCTGGCTCATGGTCGCTACACCCAAAGGCAGGCAAACCCTCCTGAGGGTGGCGAGGGGCTCGGACCTGCGGGGATGAAAGGGGCCGGAGGGGGCCGGAGGGGGGCGGGGGCGGAAGGGGGCGGAAGGGGGCGGAGGGGGGCGGGGGAGGTACAGGCGGGATGTGTGGTGGAGGGTCGGGTCGGCAGGTCGGCGGGGTTAGAGTTCATTTCAGGAGGGATCGATGAAAATCCTTGGGGTCTCATCATACCATCCGGATGCTTCAGCCGCGCTCGTCGAGGACGGACGCATAGTGGCCGCAGTGGACGAGGAGCGGCTCAACAGGGTCAAACACTCGCCGGGGTTCCCGGAACTTGCCGTCAAGTACTGCCTCGACGCCTCCGGCGTCACGCTCGATGAGGTGGACGTCATAGCGGTCTCCAACGACCTCAAGAGGAACATGTTCAGGAAGATACTCTTCTCCGTAAGGAGCTTCCCCCTGGGCGCGTGGCCCAGGTACTTCCGCAACTACATGAGCCAGAGGGTGCTGCGCCCCATGGGGGTGGCCGAGGACCTCGCCAGACGCGTGGGTGGGGACGCTAAGATGATAAGCGCCAAGATGAGGCGGGTGGAGCACCACAGCGCGCACGCGGCGAGCTGTTTCTACTCATCGCCCTTCGAGGACGCCGCCATACTCACGGTCGACGGCTCGGGGGACTTCGTAACCTGCGGCCTCTCCCACGGTTCGGGCTCCGGCATCAGGAGGCTCTCTCAGGTCTGGTGGCCCGACTCCCTGGGCATGCTCTACTTCGCCGTGACCCAGTACCTCGGGTTCCACGAGCTCGGCGCCGAGGGCAAGGTCATGGCGCTGGCCTCTTTCGGCAGGCCGAGGTACGTCGACGAGTTCAGGAAGATAGTAAGGCTTACGCGAGACGGCTTCAAGATGGACATGGACTACTTCACCTTCCACCTGCCCGTGCTCATAGACAACTGGGGGGATCCTACCACATCGGAGTTCTTCGTCTACAGGGACTGGCTCTCCGGGAGGTTCCACTCCACCTTCGGCCCTGCGCGCGACCCCGGGGCCGAATACGACCAGAGGCACATGGACATAGCCGCCTCCCTCCAGCTCTGTCTCGAGGAGACGGTCTTTCACCTGCTCAACATACTCCACGCCAGAACACGCGCCGACGCCGTCTGCCTCGCCGGGGGGGTGGCGCTCAACTGCGTCATGAACGGCAAGGTCACGTCGAACACCCCCTTCAAGCAGGTCTTCGTCCAGCCTAACGCCGGGGACGGGGGATTGAGCGTGGGAAGCGCGCTCCACGTCTATTACAACGAGTTCGGAAACACAAGGGTCGAAGGCCTCGGTACGGCCTCGCTCGGCACGGAGTTCGGCGACCGTGACATCAGGGGCGCCCTCGACCGCGCCGGCCTCGAATACACACGCTACGACGACATCACCCCCCACGTGGCCCGCATGATAGCCGATGGCAAGATAGTCGGCTGGTTCCAGGGGAAGATGGAGTTCGGCCCCAGGGCGCTCGGCAACCGCAGCATACTCGCCGACCCCAGAAGGCCCGATATGCCCGACCACATAAACAGCAGGGTGAAAAACCGGGAGCGCTTCAGGCCCTTCGCCCCCTCTGTCCTCGAAGAGGACGCAAAGACGTTCTTCGACCTGAACGGCTCCCCCTCCCCGTTCATGCTCCTGGCCGTGAAGGTCCGCGGGCACAAGCGCGACCACGTGCCGGCCATCACCCACGTCGACGGCACGGCGCGGGTCCAGACGGTGGACAGGAGGTCGAACCTCGCCTACCGGAGGCTCATCGAGGCGTTCAAGGAGCTTACGGGGGTGCCCATGGTGCTGAATACCTCATTCAACCGCAAGGGCGAGCCCGTGGTCTCGTCGCCGGACGACGCCATCACGAGCTTTCTCGGAACTAACATAGACGTGCTCGCCATAGGCGACTACATAGTCTGCAAACGAGAGCAAAAGAGGGCGGCCAGGAGGGTCCGGGCGAAGGCGCCCGCCCGGAGGACAAGGAGGGCGGAGCTGAGGTGAGGACGCTTCTGCAGAGCTCAAGGGCCGTGGTAAGGGCGGCGACAGGGGTGCTCGAAAGGCCTCGGGCGGCGGGGACCGCGTCAGGCATTAGGGTGTCGACGTTTGCCGGCGCCCATACCATCGCCGCGGCCCTTGTCATGGCGGCGGGACTCGCCCTGAGGCTCCGGGGCGTGGACTACGGCCTCCCCTTCGTCTTCCACCCCGACGAGAACAGGCAGATACTTGACGCCCTCGGCATGGCCCAGAGGCTGAGCCCGCTGCCGCAGGACTATACCTATCCGGCGCTGCACAAATACGTCCTCGTAATTGCAAACGGGGCCTACTTCGCCGCGGGAAGGCTCCTCGGCCGGTTCGCCGGCACGGAGGACTTCGCCGTAAAGTTCCTCACCGGCGACGCCCAGGTCTTCCTCGTAAGCCGCCTTGCAAGCGTCGCCGCCGGCCTCGCCACCGGGGTCGTGGTCTACAGGATGTGCGCCCGCCTCTTCTCTCCCACGGCGGCGCTCATAGGACTGGTCTATTCGCTCGGCATGTTCCACCTGGTACAGCACTCACAGTGGGCCATCGGCGACATCTTTCTCGCGCTCTTCACCACCGGCGCGCTCTACCGCACCGCTCTGGCCGCGGAAGAGACCGAGGACACATCGCACGTGACATGGGCGCTCCTGTTCACCGGCCTCGCCATTGCGACAAAGCCCCAGGGCGTCTTCCTCCTCGTCCCCTTTGCCGTAAGCCAGGTCTACGCCTTGAAGGACGCCCCGCGGGGGCGGCGGGGCATGGTCTTCCTGGCAGCGAGGCTCCCGGGCGTGGCGCTCCTGCTTGCAGCGTCGGTGGCGGGAAACCTCGCCTGGATATTCAACTTCCACGAGTCCCTCGATAAATTCACGATGCTCTCTCAGGTGGCGCACCTCGGCATATCCTCACGCGAGCCCTTTACCCCGGGGCTCTTAAGCCTCACCTGGTGGTTCGCAAAAGACCTCGTCCGCCAGGAAGGCCCGCTCGGGGCGGTCCTGCTGGCGGGGGTGGCGGCCTGCATGGTCAGGAGAACGAGAAAGGACATCGTCTTCCTCTCCTATCTCTTCGTATTCTTCTTCGCCCTCAGGGGATGGGCCATAAGGTACCTCCACCTCTTCGTCGCCATCATGCCGGTGCTCTGCGCCTTCGGTGCGCGCTTTACCGGTGAGGCCCTGGCCATGCTAAGGGCTCGCCCGGCCGTTGCCGCGGCCCTCGTCATGGCCGTGGTCCTGCCTTCGGTGGCGTGGTCGCTCGAGGCGTCGGCATTGAAGTCGGGGACGGATACCAGGCTCCTTGCCAGGGCGTGGATAGAGGAGCACGTCCCCCCTGGCTCTCCCATAGCCATGGACTGGTACGAGTTCGCCGTGCCTCTCTGGTCATCGACCCCGGTAAACCTCCTGAACCCCAGGGCCGCCGCCGTATACGAAAGTTCCGTGCCCCAGGGCGTGAAGAGGGGTTTCGAGAGGGCCGCATCCTCCAAGAAGAGATATCCCATGGTCCCGGTCGTCTATACCACGGAGAGGCCTCGCTGGCCGAAAGGGATGCCGCCTGAGGCCGTCGAAGAGGCGGGCCGCCGCGAGGTCTACAGAGAGCTCTACAGCGTATTCAACTTCAGGACGCTCGATGAGCTGAAAGACCTCGGAGCGGACTACCTCGTCATAACGAGCTACGGGTACACGAACTTCCTCCTCGACGACGACCCGGAAAAGACGGACGAGGCGGTCTTCAACTACCTCTTCCGCGAAGACCTGCTGAGCTTTAACAGGCAGTCGGACGTCTATATAGACGACGGTAGGTTCGGGCTCCTCTTCCACCTGGTCAAGAGGGCGCGTGAGTTCTATGAGCCCCTCCTCCACGGCGGCGCCGGGGCCTTGCCCGTGGCCGTCTTCAGGCCCGGCCCCGGCAGACCGGGGCCTGTCATACGTATATTCAGGCTCCAGGGCCGGGTGGTCTGACGGGACGCAGGTGGGCAGGTGGGCAGGTGGGCAGGTGGGGGTGCAGGTGGGCGGTAGGGGGATGGGGTGCAGGTGGGCGGTAGGGGGATGGGGTGCAGGTGGGGGTGCGGGTGGGGAATGGGGTGGGGGGCATGGGGAGGGAAGGGGGCGTGAGGGGCGTGAGGGGCGGGTGGGGCAGTTGGGCGAATTGGGGCGGCTCTCTGGGATAGCCGCATTTGATTGATTCTGAAAAAGGTCATGAAGAAGAGCTACCTGACATATATGGATATCCTGATCATCACCGCCTTCGCAGCGGTCCCTCTCATGTGGTTCAGGGAAGGGTACGGCGTGCTCGCTGGGTTCGACTTCGCTGTCTATTTCGACCCGGTGGAAACGCTCACAAGGAGCCTCTACCTCTGGAGCGACCGCATGGCCGGGGGGTACGACACCTCGCACGAGGTCTCCTCCATCCCCTACTATCTACTCTTCTCCCTGCCCGTGCTCCTCGGCGCCTCGCTCTACACCGCCGAAAAGTTCGTCTTCGCCTCCATATTCGTCCTCCAGGGGCTCGGGGCCTATTACATGCTCAGGGTCCTCTTCTCCGGCGAAAGGTTCCCCCGCGCGGTCGCCCTTTCAGGGGCCGTACTCTATACCTTCAGCTACCCCGTAATGGCCCACTTCGGCAGGGGCAACATGATGGCCCTTCTCACCTACGGCCTCCTGCCCGTACTCGTGGGCCTCCTCTACAGGGGGTTCAGCGATAGAAGCAGGATGTGGCGATACGTGGCGCTGGTAAGCCTGCTGTCGGTGCCCATAGCCGCCACCAAGGGGCACCCCGCTGACTTCGTGGTCTTCGTCGCCGTCGCCGCTGCGTTCACCCTCTTTCACGCTTTCACCTCGAGCAGGGAGCGGGCGCTCCATATAGCCCGCTTCTCGGCGTGGACGATTCTCTTCGCCATCGCGGTCAACCTCTGGTGGATGGTGCCGAACCTGGTCTATCTCGCCGACTTCGGCCTCGGTGAAATGGACCTCCGGGGCGAAGGGTTTTACGACCTCTCCATCGTCGCCTCCTACAGCTCGGGGACGTCCATACTCAACGTCCTCAGGAACGACAGGCTGGACCTCTGGTTCGACATCCCCCCCGACGCGGTCTGGAACCCCGGGCTCTACGCCGGACCGGTCTTCATCATGGCGGGCCTGACCATACCCGTCCTCGCCTACCTCGCGCTCTGTTTCGAGAAAAGGGACAGGAACGTCCTCTTCTTCGCGCTCCTTGGCGTGGTGACGGTCTTTCTCTACAAGGGGAGCCACGCCCCCTTCGGCCGGGTATTCGAATGGCTTTACCTCAACGTCCCGGGGTTCCTCTTCTTCCGCGCCCCTTACAGGGTCTTTTCCAGCCTGCTGGCCTTTTCCCTCATTCCGCTGGTGGCCTTCCTCCTCGGCAGGGCCGCTTCTTCTCTCGTGAAAAAAAGAGAGGGGGAGCGGGTAGGGAGGTCCGCCTCCGGGGACTGGGCAGAGCCCTTGAGGTTGACGTCCTCGGCCCTCGAGGCGATATTCTCATTCTGCGTCGTCATGGCCGTCATCTCGGTATCCGCTCTCCTGGCGTGGCCGGTCTTTACGGGCACACACTTGAGGGAGTTCGGAACGAAGCGCGAGCCCGGGGTCTTCCACAACATCCCCGGCGGCTACGCCGAGGCCTCGAATTGGCTCGGTGGGGCCGCGGAGCGGGAGGAGTTCAAGGTCTACTACCCCCACGAGGTATACGACAGCAACACGACCTGGGGATACAACGGCCCTGACCCGGCCTACGAGCTCCTGGACGTGGACAAGGTGGTATCGAGGCCGAACGGCACAGTCTACGTCAGGTACCAGAGGCCCATAGAGTCGCTCAACAGGGTCGTGTGGGACATGAAGTACGGAGAGCTCGGCCCGATCCTCGGCGCCTATAACGTAAGGTACGCCCTTCTTCACGAGGACCTGAGCCCTTGGTCGCTCCCGGACTGGAACTTTACGGAGTACGCGGCCTCGCTCTTCGAGGCCAACGGGCTGAAGCTCAGGAAAAAGACGGGCGAGTTGTCCCTGTATGAGAACGAGGCCTTCCTCCCGAGGACCTACGCTCCGCAGAAGGGCTACATCCTCTCGGGCACCGAGTCCGCCTTCCCGGCCCTGAGCCTCGCCGGATATATGAAAGATCCCTTTCTGGTCATGACGAGGGACATACCACTGACCGACCTGGAAAGGGTCCTGGCCTCGGTGGACGGGATAATATTCTTCGACTCCAACGGAGTCGACGCCGTCTGCGACCTTCTATGGAACGGGTACGGCGGCAGGTCCTCGGGCCGCGGCTTCGACTTCCACGCCCAGGAGGCCGGCAGGTACGGGATATACGTAAAGGGGGGCGAAAGGGCGGGGCGTCACGCCTTCCTCGACGGTGCGCCCGTCATGGGCCTAAAAAAAAACTCTCGTGAAGACGGCTTTAAATGGAAGAGGTACGGCGTGGCCACGCTTTCCGAAGGAAGACACAGGCTCGAACTCCTGGGGCTTTGGTCGAGGGGCGGTGAAGGACGGGCCGGGCAAAAGGCGGCGTTAATACCGGCCCGTGTCTTCGATAGGACCATGGAAAAGGTGGAGCGGAGAATGGCTGAAACGGGTTTTGAGGTGGCATACCTCTTCGACTCCTCGGCCTCGACCGGGGGGAGGCGGGGAGAAGGGAGAGAGGGGGGTTTGGATGGTGCGGGGGGCGCGGCGCGGGAGGATAACGAGGGGCGCGCCAACGGGCAAGGCGGGGTAATCACCATCCCCGGAAATAACGGATACTCCAGCTGGACCATGGCCCCGAAGACCTACGAAAGGGTGAAGAAGGACGCGATGAAACTGAAGGGGTGGGATATCGAGGTCGTCGAAGGGCGGGTGGAGGCCTTCGCCGGCCCCGACGGCTCGGTGGTCGTGAGTACGGACGGAAACTCCTCTTTCCCTGCTCGCGTGACGGCAAGCGCCGTGGTCGAAGGGGTTGAGGCCGGAATGTACCCGGACCTCGATGTCGAGGTCAGAGGGGCCGGCCCCGACGCGAGGACCTCTCTGGCCCTTAAGGTTGCGACGGACGACGGGCTCGAGCAGAGCGTAATGATCCTCGACGAGGTCCGCGGCGGCTTCAAGCGGACGGTCGGCCTCGTCGAGGCCGTAAAAAAAAGGCTCGCCTTTTCCACCACGCACCGGCTTACCGGCCTCGAATGGGAGGTCTTCCTTCCGGAGCCAGGGGAGGGTGGCGGAAGGTTTGTCATCAAGCGCACGGCGCTTACCGGGAGGTTCGGAGTCGAGGTCTCAAGGTGCGGCGGCAAGAGAGGGGTGGACTTTTCCGTCGGCTCCATCATGGCGCGCGCCGGCAAAGGGGCGCCCTGCGGAGAATGGGTCAAGGTGAAAGGGAAGATGGCGCCCGGCCCCTACGGCGTCAGAGTCTCCGGTGGGAAGGGCGCCGAGGGGTTGCTGCTCATCGCCGGAGAGGGGGGCCGGAAGGGAGCCGCGGCGGTGACGTTGACCTCTACCGTCGCGAGCCCGGTCAGGCGCGTGGTGAGGGCCGGGGGCCGGGGCGCGGGCAAGATAGTCTTCAGCGACTCCTTTGACCGGGGGTGGCGGCTTTCCAGAGGCAAGCGCTCCTTCGCCCCCGTAAAGGTCAACGGCTTTGCCAACGGGTTTTTTGTGGAGGACGGGCTCGCCGCCGCCGGCGATAAAAGGCCCGCCGGAGTCCTGGGAGCGGCCGAGGCGGACGGGCCCGAGGCGGCGGTATATACCATAGAGTTCCTCCCTCAATGGGCCTACGTGCGCTCGGCGGTCCTATCGGCCGCGGCCCTCTGTCTGGTGGTAGGACTCTGGGCGGGGAGAGGCTGGAAAGGGCGAAAGGTGAGGCGGGATGCAGGGTAGAGCGAAATCCGTGAAGAAGGCCGCAAGGCCGGCGATATCCATCGTCATGCCGGCCTACAACGAGGAGGCCAATATCGAGAAGACCCTCAGGGCCAGCTCGGACGTGCTCGACGCCCTCGGCATGCCCGGAGAGATAGTCGTAACAAACGACGGCAGTCGCGACCATACCCTCGATGTCCTCACCTCCCTTGAACGGGAGGTGCCCGGGCTTGTGGTGGTGAACCACGAGAAGAACCGGGGCTACGGCGCGGCCCTGAGGAGCGCCGTCGAGGCGGCGAGCGGGGAGTATATCGTCACCATCGACTCGGACGGGCAGTTCGACATAGCCGAGCTTCCCGGGTTTATTGAAAACCGCAGGAACGGGACCGCCGTGGTCACAGGCTACAGGAAGAAGAAGAGGGACTCCATGTTCAGGGTCCTGGCCAACAGGGGGCTCAATGGGTTCATAACGCTCCTCTTCGGCGTCAGGTTCACGGACATAAACTGCGCCTTCAGGCTCTATCGCGCGGACGTCCTGAAGGAGATAAACATAGAGTCCTCCGGCTACCAGGCCCCGTCGGAGATTATGATAAAGCTCGTGAACAAGGGACACAGGACGGAGGAGATAGGCGTAAACCACTACGCGAGGGAGGGCGGGGTGAGCGCGCTCCGTCCGATGAAGGCCATTACACAGATGACGGCGTTCCTCATCTATCTGAAACTCAAAACAGTGCTCTACAAAAAGGGGATGATAACGTCCCTGTAAGGGTGGTGAAGATGAAAAGGAGCGGTGAACTGACAGGGGTGATACTCTCCGCCGGGTTGGGTTCGAGGATAAAACCACTCAGCTTCGACACGCCCAAGCCCATGCTGCCGGTGTGCAACAGGCCGATAATGCAGTACCAGATAGAGGCGATGAAGTCCATCGGCATAAGGGAAGTCATAATAGTCGTGGGTTATCTCAAGGAGAAGATAATCGACCGCTTCGGCGACGGCTCGGCCCTGGGTGTCAGGATAAGCTACATAGAGCAGCGGAAGGCCCTCGGCATAGCCCACGCCGTCGGGCAGCTCGAGGGGAGCCTCGATGGCCCCTTTCTCCTCTTCCTCGGCGACATCTTCACCCTATTCAAGGACCTCGCCCTGGTGGTCAGGACCTTCGAGGAAAGCGACTCGGCGCTGGTCCTCGTCGTCAAGCGCGAGAAGAACCCCGAGTTCATCAAGAGGAACTTCGCCATAGAGCTGAACCCCGACGGCACCGTAAGGCGCGTCATCGAGAAACCGAGGTACACCTTCAACAACCTCAAGGGCTGCGGCATCTACCTCTTCGACCTGCCCATCTTCGACGCCATAAGGAGGACCCCGAGGACCGCCCTGAGGGACGAGTACGAGATAACCAACGCTATTCAGATATTCATCGAGGACGGGTACAAGGTCAACATAGCCGACGCCGTGGAGTGGGACATGAACGTCACCGTGCCCGCCGACCTCCTTGAATGCAACCTCCGGCTCCTCGGGTCCATGTATTCAGGGAGCGTCATAGGCGAGAACGTCAGGCTCGCCAGGGGCACGAAGGTCGAGAACTCCGTCATCGGCGACGGGGTGAGCATAAACAGGCCCATAAGGATAAGCGACTCGCTCATACTCCCGGGTACGAGGATAGACGGGCGCGCTGACATAGAAAAATCCGTCATATCCTCGCGGGCCATGGCCGCGAGGACGCGCAAGCGGCAATGGAGGAAAGATGCGGCGAGATAACCTCAAAAGGGCGCTCGTTACCGGCGGGGCGGGGTTCATCGGCTCGCACATCGCCGCGAGTCTCCTCGAAAAGGGGCTCAAGGTCGTGGTCATGGACGACCTCTCCATGGGGAGGGCCGAAAACGTGCCCGACGGCGTGAGCCTCGTCGTCGGGGACATCTGCGACGACGCCCGCCTCGCGGCGGCCCTCGACGGCGTGGACGTCGTCTTCCACAACGCCGCGAGGGTGAGCATAAGGAACTCCTTCGATGACGTCGGCGAGGACACACGCACGAACGTCCTCGGCACCGTGGGCCTCCTGAGGCAGGCCGGCCGGGCCGGGGTCAAGAGGTTCATATACGCGTCGAGCATGGCGGTCTACGCCCCCGACTCCTCCATTCCCATAAACGAGGGCGCGGCACTCAACCCCATCTCGCCCTACGGAGCGGGAAAGCTCGCCGGAGAGCTCTACACGAAGCACCTCGCCGCGTTCTTCGGCTTCGAGCACGTGGTCCTCCGCTACTTCAACACCTATGGGCCCGGACAGACGCCAACGCCCTATGTGGGTGTCATAACGATATTCACGAGAAACCTGCTCGCCGGCAGACCCCCGGTAATCTTCGGAGAGGGCAGGCAGGTCAGGGACTTCGTCCACGTATCGGATGTGGCCGAAGCCAACCTGAGGGCCATGGAAATGGCCCCTGACGGGGCCGTCATAAACGTGGGCACTGGCAAGGGCACGTCCGTCGGGGAGATAGCCCGCATCCTCACAGAGAGGATAAGCCCGGGCATGAGCCCCGAGTACGGACCGCTCCCCAGGGGCGAGCCGATAGACTCGGTGGCGGATACGGGAGAGCTGACCAGGCTCCTCGGCTTCGCCCCGAAGGCCGCCCTCGATGAAAGGATAGACGGGGTCATCGAATGGTGCGCCCCCCCGGCCCAGCCGGCGCGAAAAAAACGGAAGGACGCACGTACTCTGCTTGGGAGGCCCGATTGAAGATTCTCCTCGTAGCCCCAGTCAAGGACGACTCCGCGGGGCTCGCGCAGTTCCCCCCGATAGGGCTCGGATACCTGGCGACCGCGCTCCGGGACGCCGGCCACAAGGACGTGCGCATCCTCGACTGCATACTCGAGTCCATGGACTTCAAGGGGTTCGAAGACTATCTCCGGCAGTGGAGGCCCGATGTGGTGGGCGTAAACTCCTGGTCGCTCTCCGTAAGGGAGGTCAAGATGAGCCTCGAGATAGCGAAGTCGGTGGACGACGGAACGGTCACGGTCATAGGCGGCCCCCACCCCTCGGCGCTCGGCCCCGGGGCGCTTAAGGCTCTTCCCGAGGCCGACTTCGCCTTCAGGGGAGAGGCCGAGGCGGGACTGCCCATGCTCATGGACCTTGTCGCCGGCGCCCCGGGGGCCTCGCCCGGGAAGATACCCGGGCTCATGTACAGGCGCGGCACGGAGATAGAGGCGAACGGACAGGTCTTCGAGGAGGACCTCGACTCCATCGGGGCCCCGAGCTGGGACATGATACGCCCCGAAAGGTACGCCCTTGCGGGCTCGCTCGTCAGAAGACACACGGCGTGCATCATCACGACCAGGGGGTGCCCCTTCCCCTGCACCTTCTGCTCGGCCCACCTCACCGCGGGCCGGAAGATAAGGACGAGGTCTCCGGAAAACGTCATGGAAGAGATAAAACTCCTCCATTACTGCCACGGCATAAAGAGGTTCGTCGTCTTCGACGAGAACATCACGCTCAAGCGCGACCACATAACGGCGCTCTGCAAAAGGGTGATAAGCGAAGACCTCGACATAACCTTCGAGCTGCCCAACGGCATAAGGCTCGACACCCTCGACATGGAGATACTTACGCTCATGCGGAGGGCCGGCTTCTCCGAACGGGTGGCCGTGGGCATAGAGTCGGGCTCTCCGCGCATACTGAAGCTCATGAAAAAGGGGCTCGCAAAGGACGAGATAAGGGACAAGGTGGACCTCCTCAACATGGCCGGCTTCAGGCCCATAGGGTACTTCATAATGGGCTTTCCCACGGAGACCCGTGAGGAGATGGAAGAGACGATAAGGTTCGCCAGGGAGCTCAAGCTCTTCCGCGCCGGGTTCATGCCCTTCCACCCGCTGCCCGGCACGGAGAGCTACAATCTCCTCGTCGAGAGAGGGGAAATTGCCGGGGACTTCGACTTCTCGGCCCTCGCTACCGACAACATCGCCTATGCGCCGGAGGGGATGGGTAAAGACGAGCTCGAAAGGATGAGGAAGAGGGCCATCCTGAGCTTCAATCTCAGGCCCCGCGTCATCTGGGACTACGCACGCGACTACAACTCCTTCAGGTTCGCCCTGAAGAAGGTTAGAAGCGTCTTCCTGAGAAAGACCGCAACGGGAAAGTCGACCCCACTCACGGGAACCGCCTGAGCGTGGGGGGCGTTGGGGGCAGGGGGGGCAGGGGGGGCAGGGGGGGGTGGAGGAGGGGACTAAGGTCGGGGGAGGGGGTGTGAGGGGGGGGGAAGCTCGTACGGGTTCGGCGTGCCAGGGGAGTGATCTGAAGCAGGTCCATGGGGGTTGTCCCTCGTTGGACGGAGAGGGCGCCAGGTTAGGGGCATAAATGATGAAGCCGCTCGTAAGCGTAATAGTAGTCAACTATAACGGAAAACGCTACCTCGCCGAATGTTTTGACTCGCTTTCGGCGGGCCTGTTCAAGGACTTCGAGATAGTCTTCGTGGACAATGGCTCGGCGGACGGCAGCCTCGAATTCGTCCGCGAGGATTACCCCGGGGTAAAGGCGCTCGACATGGGTGAGAACGCCGGGCTCGCCAGGGCGTCCAACAGGGGGGCCGCCCTTGCCTCGGGAAAGTACCTCTTCTTCTACAACAACGACACCAGGGCGGACTCACACCTCCTGGCCGAGCTTGTCCGAACGGCCGAGGCCGACCCCGGGGTGGGGATAGCGGGCTGCACCACCATGACCTACGACGGAGGCGCCGTGATAAACAGCGGCGTGGCCTGCGACCGCTTCGGCTACCCCTACGGCGAGGGAGAGCCGCTCTACGTGGACGCGGCCATATTCATAAGGAGGACGGTCTTCGACGAGATAGGCGGCTTCGACCCCGAGCTCTTCCTCTACGGCGAGGACCGGGACATCTGCTGGAGGACCTTCCTCTACGGGTACAAGGTCGTGGTCGTGCCCGCGGCGGTCTTCTTTCACGACAGCTTCTGTTCCCTCACCGACGACACGCTCACGACAAGCGTCTGGAAACGCCAGGTAGGCGAACGGAACCTCATACGCTCCATGCTCAAGAACTACGGCCTTTGGACGCTTTTGAGGATACTGCCCGTCTATGCGGCGCTGAGCGCCGCCGAGGTCGGCCTCTTCCTCGCCACGGGAAAGTTCAGGGTCGTCTTCGGGGCCTACGGCGGGGCGTGGTGGTGGAACGCCAAAAACCTTCCGGGGACGATAAGGCTCAGGAGAAAGGTCCAGCGGGAGCGCAGGTGCGGCGACTCTGTGGTCCTCAAGAGGATGGGTCGGAAGATAGGAAAGCTCGAGCTCTTCAAGAAGGTCGGGATACCGAGGTTCGCCTCTCAGCGGTGAGCCATGAAGTCGAGGTTCATTTAAGAGGAAGGGGCGGTTATGGCGGCAAAGCTCAAGATAGCGCTCGTAAACCCGAGGATGGAGGGGCCGTACCCGCCGCTGGGGCTCGGCTACATCGCGTCTTATCTCAGGGAGTACGGGGCCTACGACTACGACATCAGGATTATCGACGGCAACGCCTGCGACGGTGTGGAAGAGGAGACAGAGCGCTTCGGCCCAGATATCGTGGGGTTTACCGGCCACTCGCCGCAGATAAAGGAGGCCGTGGAGCTGTCCCGGGCCGTCCGCCGGTGGCGTCCCGAGGTCTTTCAGGTGATAGGGGGGGTGCACGTCTCGGCGGACCCCGCGGGCACCCTGACCCGGGGCGCCTTTGACGCGGCCGTGCTCGGCGAGGGCGAGCGGACCTTCACCGAGCTCGTCGACACCATCGCCGGGGGCGCGCCGGACAGGACGAGGGGCCTGCGGGGTACGGCGTTCATCGAGGGGGGTGAGGTCGTCATAAACCCGGCGCGAGAACAGATAACCGATCTCGACGCCATACCCTACCCGGCCCGCGACCTCTTCGCCATGGACTACTACATGGGGCCGAGCTTCGGCGTCAGGGGAAAGGTCTCACGCGGCGTTACGTCGATTACGTCCTCGCGCGGGTGCCCCTACAACTGTCTCTTCTGCGGCGTGAACATAGTCTTCAAAAAGGTGAGACAGTTCTCACGCCCCTACTGCATCGGGGAGATTACCGAGCTCGTCGAAAGATACGGCGCCAGGGCCCTGTACTTCGCCGACGACACCTTCACGGTCAACAAGGCGAAGGTGGCCGAGTTCTGCGACATGCTCATCGCCTCGAAGCTCGCATCAAAGGTAAAGTGGACTGCTCAGGCACGGGCCAACCTCATCGACTGGGACGACCTCGAAATGCTCAGGCTCATGAAGGCGGCCGGGTGCATACAGCTCGAGTACGGCTTCGAGTCCGGGAGCGACCGGGTGCTCGGCATCCTCAAGCAGAACCGCGTGACCGTGGCCGACAACCAGCGCGCCATAGACGTTACCCACGCCTCGGGGCTCAGGACCCTCGGGACATTCATCGTCGGGACCCCCGGCGAGACCGAAGAGGACGTGGAGATGACACGGGAGTTCGTCCGCAGAAACCTCACACGGCTCGACTACTTCCAGACATTCATCTGCACGCCCTTCCCGGGGTCCGACCTCTACCGGACCTGTGTCGAAAGGGGGCTCGTCGAGCCCGACTACTTCGACGAGATCGCAAGGAGGGAAAAGGACCCGCAGCCGCCTGTATTCACCGATACCATCGACCGCGAGGTGGTGGTAGAAACGCTCAGGCACCTCGACTACCTCGGACTCAGAAAGGTGAGCCTCAGGGACAAGGCCCTCTGGGTGCTCTACCATCTGACCGGCAAGGGCGACGTATCCCACCACGACAGGTTCTACATCTTCAAGAGACTCTTCTTCTACGCCAGGCGGCTTATCGGCCCAGCGGCGCCGAGGGCCGGCGGAAGCGCCGCCCCCGGGGCCTGAGCACCATCGACCGGAAAATCTCCATCTCGATACTCATCCACCGGCTCTGACTTCCGATGCTGAGGGACCAGACGGCTCGGCGCAGATACCGGTGTTCGGATAACTGAACGTCAGTTTTTCTATCCCGTCAGTAAACGGAGACACGTAAGGAGGAGGCTATGGCTAAAAAGGTGGTGATCCTCGGGGGCGGCCCGGCCGGGCTCAGCGCGGGGTGGAAGCTCGCCGAAAGAGGATGCGACGTATCCATTGTGGAGCTCGACTCCCGCGTGGGAGGGCTCTGCAAGAGCTACTACTACAAGGACTACACATTCGACCTCGGTGGACACAGGTTCATAACCCAGGACGAGGACCTCTTGAAAGACATCTACGACCTGATGGGAGATGAGCTCTACGAGAGCCCGAGAAAGAGCGTAATAAGGCTCAAGGGCAAGTGGTTCCACTACCCGCTCGCAGGAAAGGACCTCATAGGGAAGATGAACCCGCTCGTAAGCGCAAGGTGCTTCGCCGACTACCTCTACGTATCGGGCAAAAAGAAGTTCGTAACCGCACGGGAGACGTCGCTCGAGGACTGGGTGGTGAACCGTTTCGGCCGGGGCCTCTACGACATCTACTTCGGCCCCTACTCGGAAAAACTCTGGGGCCTGCCGCCCTCGAAGGTCTCCAAGGACTGGGCGGCCCAGAGGATATCGCTCCTGAACCTATGGGACGTCTTCAAACGCCTTCTCGGCAAGAAGAAAAACTCGCCCAAGACCTACGCCACCAGGTTTCTCTACCCCTACAAAGGGGGCATCGGCAGGATGTGCGACAGGATGGCGGAAAGGATAACCTCCAATGGAGGACGGATAATATGCAACGCGAGGGTCACCGGGGTAAACCTCAATGAAACGGGGATCCGTGACGTCACCTACACCCATAGGGGAAACACGGTCAACCTCGGCGCGGACACCTTCATCTCGACCATACCCCTACCAGAGTTCATAAGGTCCATCACCCCCCGGGTGGACCGCGCATACACGGACGTTGCCGACTCCATGAAGTTCAGGAGCCTCAGGTTCCTCAATATCCTCATAGACAGCGAGCGCATAAGCGACAACACCTGGATCTACATACCGGAGAAGAAGTACAGGGTTATGAGGATCCAGGAGCCCAAGAACTGGAGCCCCACAAACGCCCCCGAAGGCAAGACGTCGCTCATACTCGAGCTCGCCTGCAACGAGGGCGACGAGATATGGAACGCCGGCGAGGAGGAGCTCACCAACCTGTGCCGCGACGAGCTAACCAGCCTCGGACTCCTCAAGGGGGAGCGCATAGACCACAAATTCACGACGAGGATCAAGCACGCCTACCCCATATACACGCTCGACTACCACAGCAAGGTGAAAAAACTCTTCGAGGTCCTCGGCGGAGTAGAAAACCTCGTGCCCATAGGACGACAGGGCCTCTACCGCTACAACAACATGGACCACAGCATAAAGATGGGCTTTCTCGCGGCGGAACACATAGCCGACGGGCTCCCCCTCTCGGAGATATTCAAGATAGCCATGGAACAGGACTCCTTTGAAACGGACAGCGTGGACCGGAAGATAGAGGAGTCCGTGGGGATGATAAAACCGAAAACCGTCACGGAGGAGCGGTAATGAAGATAACCATCATAAGTCCAAATTTTTCCAGCGACGTGTCGGTGGTGGACATAGGGATGACCTATCTCGCCACCTACATAAACGAGAGAACGGAACACGAGGCGAATATCCTGGACTTCACCTACCACAGGCGGGACTGGAAAGAACACCTCAGGCGGAACATGGAGGCCTTCGGGCCCGACATGATAGGCATCTCCACCGTCTCCATGTTCATGCAATACACAAAGACCATAGCAAGGGAGATAAAGGACAGATACGGCCTGCCCGTAATACTCGGCGGCTACCACCCCACGCTCTGTCCCGATGACTCCATAGCCGGGGACGACGTGGACGCCATATGCGTCGGAGACGGAGAGTTCACGCTGACCGAGTACATGGACGCCGTCGAGGCAGGAAAGAGCCCCGAAGGGATCCGGGGGCTCTGGTACAAGGAGGACGGCAAGGTCAGGAAGAACCCCCTCAGGGAGCTCATACAGGACATAGATGCGCTGCCCATCCCCAACTACGACCTCTGGGAGGACCTCGACAAGTTCATGTTCTACAACGGGGTCATCTACTTCATCGGGACCCGCGGGTGCCCCTTTCCCTGCACCTACTGCTCGGAGTTCCCAATGAGGGACGCCGTGCCGGGAAAACACTTCAGGGTGCGCGACCCGAGGGCCTACGCCAGGGAGATGAAGCAGCAGTGGGAGAAGTACGGCGACCGCGGCATGAAGGTGGCCCATACCTTCGACCCGGTCTTTTCCATAAACACGGACTGGGTCAGGGACTTCAGCGACGAGTACATAAAGATAGGACTCTCCAAGGTGCTCCCCTTCTCCTGCTTCACGAGGGCGGACACCATCGACGAGGAGCGGATAAAGATGCTCAGCGCGGCCAACCTCAAGATAGCGAGAATAGGCATCGAGGCCGGCAACGAGCACATAAGGAGAGAAATATACGAGAAGGATATCCCAACGGAGCAGTACAGAAAGGTCTTCGGGCTCCTCCACAAACACGGGGTGGCCGTTACGGGCTACAACATCCTCGGTGGGCCGGGAGAGACCATGGACACCATGCAGGAGACCTTCGACCTGGTAAGGGAGCTCGAGGTGGACAGGCCCATATTCTTCACCTACAGGCCGCTGCCCAAGACCAAGGGCAGGGAGAAGGTGACGGAGCTCGGGGGCAAGCTTGACGAAGAGAACTGGGACAAGATCGACAGCCTCCACCAGCGCTCCAACGTCTATACGGGAAAGCTCACCCCAAAGCAGATCGTCCGGTTCAGGCGCAAGTGCCTCTTCTACTTCATGAGCCGCAGGACGTTGAAGCTCATAAAGGAGCAGAAGCTTGCCTTCTTCGCAAACTTCGTGAAGTACCTGCTCAAGGGCGTGCGCGACGGGGTGCACCCCCAGTACGTCGTCGGCTACTTCTTCGTGAGCGGCGGGAAGAACGTCATCTCCTGAAGCTGATGGGCCGGCCTGCTGCTTCGAGCCGGCGCAACCGTCGCTGTCATTAAAGGGCGGCGCACCCGGACCGGGCGCGCCGGGCAACCGGGCAACCGGGCAATTGGGCAAAGGGGCAACCGGGCAATTGGGCAAAGGGGCAACCGGGCAATTGGGCAAAGGGGCAACCGGACAATTGGGCAACCGGGCAAAGGGGTGAAAATATGGCGACACTAAACGAAAAAATAAAACTCTTCAAGAGGGTCATAAAGAAGGACGCGCCCCTGTACGTCCAGTACGCGGTCTGCAAACGGTGCGACCTCAAGTGCAGGATGTGTCAGACCGTAGAGGCGAGGCAGCACGAAAGGGAGCTGGCGCTGCCGGATATAGAAAGGCTCGCGGACATACTCGCCGAGTTGGACGTGGGCGTGCTCGTCCTCTCCGGAGGGGAACCGCTCATGAGAAAGGACCTCCCCGAAGTGGTGGAGGCCTTCACGGGAAGGGGCATATCCGTACGGCTCCAGACCAACGCCACGCTCGCAACGGACAGGCGCGTGGAGGCCCTCGTGGACGCCGGCCTCGAGGAGGTCACCGTCTCGCTGGACACCCTCGACCCCTCGAAGCAGGACTACATAAACGGCAGCCCGGGCTCCTGGGCGAGGATAATGCGGGGCATCGCCGTGTTCTCGCGCCACCTCCCGCGCAAGGGCAACATGTCCGGGATTAACATCGTGGTGTCAAGGTACAACCTCGATGAGATTACGTCCCTGATAAAATTCACCACGGCCATCGGCTTCTACGCCTCGCTAATACCCGTACATCTCGCGGGCGGCTCCGCCGGTGGGGCTGAATACATCGTAAGGACCGACGCCCCTGAGTTCGCCTTCACCACAGAGGACTTTCCGAGGATAGACGCAACGTACAGGGAAATACTCAGGATGAAGAAGTCCGGCTACCTCGTATACAACTCCACGAGGTTCCTGCGCGAGAGCCCGGGGTTCCTCAAGCACCGGAGCGTCAATTGGAAGTGCGACAGCCCGAACCTCTACTTCTCCATAAGCCCCGAGGGCAACTTCCTCCCCTGCGTGGACCTCAAGACCGACAAGTCCATGTTCAAGGACGACTTCATCTCCAGCTACAGATCCCCGGAGTTCACCGAGGAGATCCGCGCCATGGTCTCACGCTGCGCCGGCTGCATGTACGCCTGCTGGCCAGAGATAACCTACCTCTGCAGGGACCCGAAGGTATTCACCGAACGGATGATACAGGGGGTGAAGGTGGGACGCTTCAAGAGGACTCCCATGACGAGGGAGGCCATGGTCAAGGTGGCCGAGGAGATAAGGTGCGGCACGGCGTGATGGCCGCCGCAAGGAGGGGAAGCCTTCTTGAAGATATTCGAGAGACTTTTACGGATACCGGCTCCGCGGTTCCGGGATACCCGGAATCTGTTCGTTGAGTTGACGGCGAGGTTGAGGGAAATATTCCGTCCCGACGGCAGGGTCTTCCCCGTCGCGGTAATCCTGGCCGCGGTGGCGCTGCTTACCGGGAGGTATCTACTCTACGGTGTGCCCCACGAGTTCATAACCGGGGAGTACAAGGGGACCTTCGAGGGCGACTACGACTTCACCCTCGAGCTCGTGCGCGCCTTCCGCGACTGGCGCACGGTGCCGCTCTGGAGCGAGACCTACTCCGGTCCCGTCTCCGTATTCGCCTCCAACTTTCACGTCTTCGCCCAGGCCCTCCTCTACCCGCTCACCGGGAGCCTCTCCCTCTCCATCAAGATTCTCCAGGTCACACAGCTCCTCGTGGCCGGGCTCGGGATGTATACCTTCTCGGCCCATCTGTTCAGGGACCGTGTCGCGGCCGCCTTCTCGGCAGTGCTCTATATGTTCACCCCCTTCTACATAGGGCACCTGTTGAGCTACCTCCACTACACCGGGGTCTATCTCGGGGCCCCTCTCGTCTTCTACCTCATCATGAGGACCGTCGAGGAACGGAGCTACAGGATGGCCCTCGCGCTCTCCATAGTGACGGTATATTCTCTCCTCTCCCACCCGCAGAACGTCTTCATCGGGGGCATCTTCTACGCCCTCTTCTTCCTCATGGTCTCGGCCCACGAGTTCATCGAGAGCGCGCGGGAAGGGTTTGCGCGGGCCTTCCTCGGGCGCATCGCGGGCATATCGGTCGTCATCACCGTGGTGGTCTTCCTGCTCTCGGCCTTCACGGTCCTTCCAACGATAATCGACAACTACCCCTACCTCAGGACCTCGTGGGTCAAGGGGGCCGAAGGGCTCGTCCATGTCGACCACGGCCACATAGAGAGCCACTCCCAGAGCCTCCTCGCCGCGGTAACCCTCCAGCACTGGCCCTGGCTCCAGACGCCGCTCAAGGGGGGGCAGTACCCGGCCTGGAGCTACATGGCCGTCTTTCTCATGCCCTTCGTCTTTACCTCGGTCTCCCTTCTCATACGATTCAACTGGCTGGTGCTCTCTTTGATGGTCCTGGTGATATTGTCCGTGCAGACCTCGCTCGGGGTCCACGGCCATCCGGACCTCTTCACCTTCGCATCGAGGCACCTGCCCTTCTTCGGCATGTCGAGGACGCCTTACGCCTACACCAACATAGCCTTCATGGTCTTCTGCCTCCTGCCCTCCGTTACCTTCATCTGGCTCGCCTCGCGCCTGGCCTGTTTCTCCGCGGCCCCCGCCCAGGCCCCGGGCACGGCCCGGGGGGCGGCGCCCTCCAGCACCGTCAGGTGGCTGGTCTTCGCGGCCCTCGCCGTACCATATCTCCTCGCCGCCAGGCACTACGGAAACTCCTATAACTGGACCTTCATCTCGGCCAGGGAGCCGAAGTACCTTTCCAGGGTGTGGTCCTTCATGGACGACAACAACGGAGGCGGCGGCAGGGTGATAGAGACCTGCGGCATACCCACGGCCATGCTCCTGGGCTCGAAGATGCTCCCCAACCAGGTAGACCTCCTCGAGAGGTACCACGGGAAGGACTACCTCGGCCGCTACCTCGCGCTCCTCGGGTTCAGGTACGTCGTAACGCCCCGGATGCACTCGCAGAGGAACAAGACCTTCGATGTCTTCGGCTACACCCCGCCCTCGGTCTTCGATAGAACGGACGGGATAAGCGAGTACTACTCGGCCCTTACGACCGAGTACTACTACATCTACGACCGTCTCTCCAGGGACCCGGGCTTCGCCCTCCACACCGCCGGCACCAGGGACGTGGCCCTGTTCGAAAACAGGCGGTTCTTCGCGCCCTACACGCTCTATCCCGCCCGCCCGGTCATGGTCCTCGGCGGGACCGAGAGCTACGACCTCCTGAACATGGCCCGTTTCTTCCCCGCAGGCGGCCCCGCGCCCGCGCCCGTCTTCATAGCCCAGTCGGAGAACGCCGCCCGCCTCGATGAGCTGCGCCGGGTATCGACCGACCTCGTCCTCCACAACACGGACTCGCTCGACCTCTACATGTACCTCGCCCGCGCCCGCCTCGGCATATCGAGGCCCGAGGCCGTGGACCCGGCCGACTGGAGCCTCGCCATCCGCTCCTTCGGCATACAGCAGCCATTCCCGCAACAGGACCACTCCATAGGCAACTCGCTCCACGGCGAGCTCACCTTCGCCGACTACGCCATTACGGCAAGGCGGGCGGGAAGCTCGGTAAGACGCCGCTTCGACGTGCCCTCGCCCGGCAGGTACGCGGTCATGTTCCGCTCCTATGGAGGGCCCGGATACTCGGACATATCGGTCTCCATCGACGGCGAACCCGTCGGGACGGTCGGCCAGAAGCGGAGGTCCGGATACCGCTGGCTCACGCTCTGGAGCGGGGCGCTCGACCGGGGAGCCCACACCGTGGAGGCAGCCCTTGCCGAGGACCTCCCTGTCTTCTTCGACTCCATCGCGATCGTCCCTCTGGCGCGGGCCGAAGGCGCGGGACTCTCGGTCAGGGGCGTCCTCGGCGACCCGGTCGTGACCTACATAGTGAACTTCAGGAAGTTCACCCTCTCTCCAAAGGGCGCCGATGGGACGCAAAGCCTCGAAACCACCCTCACGACGGCCCCTTCAGGGGTCTTCCGTCCGTCGCTCAGGCTCGCACGCTTTAAGGACCTTCCTTCCGGACGGTCCGCCGGGGACATAGATCTCCTGATCGACGAAAGGCCCGTCGGAAGAGTTCCGCTTTCGGCCCTCTCCACCGGGCCGGCCGAGTTCACGCTCCCGGAGGTAAGGCTTGCCGCCGGGGTCCACGAGGTGAAGGTCGCGGGCCTCGCCGATGGGGTATACTTCGACTTTCTCGCCCTCTCGGACGCAAGGCGCCCCCAGGAAGGCGCTCCCGGAGAGGGGGGTTTCACGCAGACAAAGACGGGGCCGTCGGAGTACAGGTTCTCCTTCAACGCCCCGGACGTCTCACGGCCGCTCTTCCTCGTCTTCAACGAGACCAACTACCCCGGCTGGAAGCTCGTCTCCCGGGGCCGTAAGACCACCCCCGTGGTGACGAACATGTTCATGAGCGGTTTTATCCTGAAACCCGACCCAGAGGGCGGTGACGGCGGCGCCGAGGGCGTTATCTACTATTCCAATACCGCTCAGAGGACCGGCGTCTGGCTCTCCGTGGTGACCTTCCTTTCCGTCCTCCTCCTGATGATAGCCGGCCCCTATATGCGAAGGGGCTGACGTGGCCCGGGGGCCGGGGGGGCGAAGGGGGCCAGGGGGGCGAAGGCACCGGCCTCCGTCCGCATACTTGCCTGCCACACCCATTTTCTCCACATCCTCCGCCCCGTCTGCGGCGGGCTCGCTTCCTCATGCCGTCGCCTTCCTTGAGCCGGCCGGGCCTGTCCGGACCCCTTGGGATTTGACTTTTTACGAAAAAGCTGTGATGATATATTGTAAAGGAAAAGCGCCGAATACGCGATACAGCCGCGGATGGACCGGCCGGCCCCCCGGTGCGGTCCGCCTGCGGGCTTCGCTTTTTTTTAAAACAAGGAGGTTGGATGATGGCTTCGAAGATTGACCCTATATGCGAATTCAGGGAAGACCACAGGAAGGTGCGCGACGGCATAATCGCCATAAGCAAGGCCCTTAAGGAGAAGGACGTCGCCACGGCAAGAGGTATTTTAGGAGAGCTCAACACGCTCACCGGCCCTCACTTCAGGTACGAGGAGGAGTACCTCTACCCGGCGATGCGGGCGCTGCTCGGCGAGTACGTGGACCAGCTCATCACCGAGCACGACAACATAATCGAGACGGCCAAGACCTGCGTCGAGCTCTTCGCCAAGGACGAGCTTACCGACGAGGAGGCCGCCGAGGCCGAAAAGGCCGCCATGGCGCTCCTTATACACGTCTCCAACTGCGACGGGCTCGCCATACTCACCGAGAGGCTCAGCGAGGATGAGATGGAAGACCTCGCCGGCAGGTTCGCCGAGGCCCGGGAAGCCGGGGTGCCGCTCCTCGAGTGGGCCGACACGATAAGGAAAAAATAGAGATGGCCGGGAAGAAACCATTCAGGTGCTGCATATACCTCCACTCCGGATCCTACGACCGCGTGCACCAGGCCGTTACCATATCCAACGTGGTCCTCGCCCTCGGGGGCGAGGTCCACGTCTTCTGCAGCTACGGGGGGCTCAAGCGCCTCGTCAAGGGGCGCACGGACGACGTCGAGATAGCAGGAGAGCCTGCGCCCTTCAAGGCGGAGATAGAGAAGAACCTCAAGCGAGGCACCCTCGACCCCATAGGCGAGATGATCTACGTGGCCAGGCGCTTCGGCGAGTTCAAGCTCTACGCCTGCACCGCGTCCATGGCCGTCCTGAACATCGCGAGGGACGAGCTCATAGACGAGGTCGATTCCTCGATGGGGCTCGTCGGCTTCCAGGCCCTCGTCAAGGACGCCGACCAGGTCCTCTATATCTGATATCCCGATGGTTACCCTGCAAAGGCCGTCCCGGGACCTCCGGGACGGCCTTTGCTTTGCGCCAGGGAACTCTTTTTTTGCAGGGTCTTTGAGTATGCGGGGAAATACGCGGCCATGATAAAGACGAAGTCCGTCTACGACCCCATCGGCGACGGCGATGGGCTGAGGGTGCTCGTAACGCGTCTCTGGCCGAGGGGCGTCAGGAAGGGGTCCGTGGACCTGTGGATAAAGGACCTCGGGCCGTCAAGAGAGATCTTGAGGGCCTACAAGGACGGCAGGATAGGCTGGGAGGAGTTCAGGGACCGCTACCTCGCCGAGTACATGGACGAGGGCAAGGACGCCCTCTTGAGGGACCTTGTGGGGAAGATAAAGGGGTCGGGCCGCAGGAACGCCACCCTCATGTGCGCCTGCCGGGAAGAGGCCCGCTGCCACAGGGGGATTTTGAGAGAAAAACTGGGGTCCTAAAAGACCCCGACGTCTATATAACTGCTCGCTATCTTTTCGACGGCTATGACGTAGGCGGCGGTCCTCAGGTCGTCGACCCCGGGGTTGGCGTGCCTCACCTCCCGGATCTCCTGGTACGAGAGCCTCATGGTGTCGTCGAGGCTCGAACGTACCAGGTCGAGCTCTTCGTAGCCGCCGCCGAGGTCGCTTTTGAGGGCCTCGGGCAGCTTCGTCCCCGTGGCCTCCTCGATGGCGCGGACGATGCGTTCGCCCCGGAGGGCTTCGGCCCTGCGGGCCAGCCTGCCGAGCCTTATGTGCCCGAGGTTTCGGACCCACTCGAAGTAACTTACCACCACGCCCCCGGCGTTCACGTATGCGTCGGGGAGCATGACGACGCCGCGCCCCTTCAGGACCCTGTCGCCTTCGAAGGTGACGGGGCCGTTGGCCGCCTCGACCACGAGCGGCGCCCTTATCCTCGCCGCGTTCTCCCCGCCTATGACGCTCTCCACGGCCGCCGGGATGAGTATGTCGCACTCGGCCTCGAGCACCCTGGCGCCGTCCTCCTCGAACCTCGCCCCGGGAAAACCCTTCACCCCGCCCTTTTCGGTCATGTACCCGTGCAGGTCCTCTACCGATAGTCCGGCGTCGTCCATTACGGCGCCGTCGCGCTCTATCACGGCGACAATCCTCGCGCCGTCCTCCCCGGATAGGAACTTCGCCGTATGATAGCCGACGTTGCCGAGGCCCTGGATTATGACCCTCTTGCCCTCAAGCCCGCCAGTAAGTCCCGCCTCGGCCACGTCCTGGGGGTGGCGGAAGAACTCCCTTACGGCGTACTGCACGCCGCGCCCGGTCGCCTCCACGCGGCCGCTTATGCCGCCGAGCTGGACGGGCTTTCCCGTGACGCAGGCTATGTAGTTTATGTCCTCGGGGTAGAGGTGCTTGTAGGTGTCGGCGATCCAGCTCATCTCCCTCTGGCCGGTGCCCATGTCCGGGGCAGGGACGTCCTTGGCAGGGCTCAGGAACCCGCGCGTGGCGAGCTCGGTGGCGAACCTCCTGGTTACGCGCTGGACCTCCGCGCGCGTGTAAGCAGACGGGTCTATCCTGATGCCCCCCTTGGCCCCTCCGAAGGGGACGTCTACTATGGCGCACTTGTAGGTCATGAGGGCTGCGAGCGCCTCCACCTCGTTCTGCTCCACCCCGGGGGCGTAACGGATCCCTCCCTTGACCGGGAGCCTGTGTATGGAGTGCACGGCCCTCCAGCCGTTGAAGACCTCTATCCGCCCCCCTATCTCCACGGGGAAGCTGACCTTGAGAACGGCCTTGCAGACCTTTATGGCGTCCGCCACGCCCTTTGCAAGGCCCACCACCTTGATGGCGCGGTCCACCATGCGGTCGATCCCCTTGCGGAACTCGCGGCCCTTTTTGCTGTTTGAATTTATCGAAGCCATCGGTCGTGCTCCTTCGTGCTCCTTGCCGGGGATGTGTATAAAGGGCCGAAGCGCGCCTTCCCGGGGTGGCGCCGGAAGGCCGGCCCTGTCTCTTTTCACTTCGGCTGCAGGGTGAAGGTTTTTGAATATAAAAAAGGCCCGCAAGCCACGGGCTTACGGACCTTGACCACATGGGGAAAA
>JBHHVK010000007.1:0-27406 GCA_046754205.1 Thermodesulfobacteriota bacterium | reverse complement strand
CGGGCGGGGGCTGTGTAAAGCCTTACGGGCCTTCGGCCGAAATACCAGAAGGAAGCTCAAATGCCTAACACCGGAGTTTTCGGGTTTTTCAAGGGCAGACGCTACATCCCTGCCCTTGCCGCGGTTGCGGCCCTCTTCGTTCTGGCCTCCTGCAAGGCCTCCACGACCGAGCCCGCCCCGGCGGCCGCCCTCAGGGGCGGGGAAACGCGCGCCACCCTTTCTCCCGCCTACTTCGGCGGCTCGGTAGCCGAGGCGTACAGGGTGGCCGAGGAGATACCGGAGGTCCTCGACAGCCTCCACTGTTACTGCGACTGCAAGAGGCACTCGGGCCACAAGAGCCTGCTTACATGCTACGTGGACACCCACGCCGCCTACTGCGACATCTGCATGGAGGAGGCCTTCATGGCCTATGATATGCACAAGAAGGGGGCGGATATACCGACCATAAGAAAAGCGGTGGATGAGAGGTTCTCCCGCGCGGTCCAGAGATAGAAATACAAAAGGGGGGTCACAGTTGCAGACGAGGAATATAGTCCTGTTGATAGTAGCCGCGGTGGCCCTGGCCGTCGTCGGCTTCGGAGGCTACTTTATAGGCGCCTCAGGGTCGAGGACCACGGTTGCCTCCGGGGTGACGAGCGCCGGCGGCGGGGCGCGGTCCTATGACAACAAGCCGCTCAACTACTCGAGCATCATCGAGGACCTCAAGGCGCAGCTCGCCGAGAAGCCCGACGACCCGGACCTGGTGGCCCAACTCGGGCACGCCTACTTCGAGCAGAAACGCTTCGACGAGGCGTCGGAATATTACAAAAAAACAATTGAACTGACCGGTGGCAACGCCGATATGTATAATGACCTCGGCCTCTCCATGCACTACCAGGGCAACTCCGCCGGGGGCCTCGGCTATATCGACAAGGGCATCAAGGAGAACCCCTACAACCAGCGGATATGGCTCACCAAGGGGTTCCTTCTCGCCTACGGCATGGATGACATCGAAGGCGCCAGGAAGGCCTGGGAGAAGGCGGCCGCCCTTGACCCCACAAGCCAGATAGGCAAGGCCGCCGCCGACTATCTCTCTCAAGTCAACTCGAAATAGAGGTTAACCCAGAATGCCCCACAAGCACAAAGAGGCCTCGCCAGGCAAGGCCAAGCGCCCCTGGTACAAGAACTCCCTCTGGTACTTCTTCAACTCCCTTAAGCTTACTCTCGGCCTGCTCTTCACGCTGGCGGCCGTGTCCATCCTGGGCACCATCATCGAGCAGAACAAGCCCGTGCAGTATTACCTCGACCTCTACGGCGAGAGGTGGCTCAATGTCATTATGTACACGGGCATCAATGACATGTACCACACCTGGTGGTTCACGACCCTGCTGGCCGCGCTCGCGGTGCACCTCATAGTCTGCACCTTCGAGAGGTTCCCCCCCAAGTGGAAGTCTCTCCTGAACCACAAGAGGGAATTCGACGTCAAGTTCATAGACAGGCTCCGGAACAGCCAGTCCGTGACGGTTGACGGGGATACCGACCAGGCCAGGGAAAAGATCCTTGGCGCCTTCAGGCGCAAGAGGTACAGGACCATGGCCTCCGGGTCCACCGGCGATTACCGGATATACGCGTGGAAGGGGATCCTCGGGCGCCTCGGATCGGACGCGATACACGTAAGCCTCCTCGTGATACTCCTCGGGACCATCATCGGGAGCTTCTACGGGTACAAGGACTTCAAGGGCATCTACGTCGGTGGGTCCTTCGAGGTCCCGAACGCGGACTTCGATATCCGCCTCGACAAGTTCTGGATCGATTATTACGACAGCGGCCAGATCAAGCAGTACAACTCGCTTTTGACCGTCGTCGAGGACGGCCAGGACGTCCTGCAGAAGCAGATATGGGTCAACAAGCCGCTCTACTACAAGGGGATACGCTTCTACCAGTCCACCTACGGCATGGCCTGGAACAGGGTCACCAAGGCGAGCATAGCGCTCATGAAGAAGGGCAAGGACAAGGCCGAGACGCCCGTATTCGTGGGCTGGGAGGAAAAAAAGGCCATCCCTGACAGCCCTTACGAGGTAAAGCTCATCGCCTATACCGCGGACTTCGCCTACGACGAGAAGACGCAGACGGTCTTCTCCAAGTCGGCCGAGGCCGAGAACCCCGCCGTGATGCTCGAGGTCTACGACAACGGCAAGCTCGTCTCCACGCCCTGGCTCTTCCTGAAATACCCCGGCATATTCCCGGCCATCCCCGACACCGAGGACGACCTCGTGGTCATCACCTACCAGCCGACCCTGTACTCGGGCCTGTCCATAAACAAGGACCCCGGCACCAACGTCGTCTGGGTGGGCACGGCCATCATGGGTATCGGTTTCTACCTCGCCTTCTTCGTCTACCACCGGCGGGTCTGGGTCACCGTCAAGAACTCTTCCCAGTCCACCGAGGTTAGGATAGGCGGGATGATAAATAAGAACAACCTGGTCTTTGAGAAGGACATAAAGGATATCGTGGACGCCCTGAAGAGTACCTGACCCGCTCTCAGGCCCGCAAGCCACGGTTTAATCGGGAGGTTTAGGAAATCATGGTCTTATCACTCGTCTTCTTCACCTTTTCGTTCATATTCTACGTCGTCACGACATTCCTGTACCTGGGCTACTGGATACTGAAGAAGAAGTGGCTGGGGCAGATAGCCACGGCCCTTGCCTGCGTTGCCTGGCTTTCCACCACCATGGTGCTCGTCGCCAGGGCCGGCGAGTCGGGACACGCGCCCTTTTCAAACCTCTTCGAGTCGATGGTGCTCTTCGTATGGGGCATCAACGGCGGGTACCTCCTCATGGAGTACAAGTACAAGTTCAAGACCATGGGGTCCTTCGTCATGGCAATCGCCTCGCTCGCCATGCTCTCGGCTTCACTCCTGCCCTACAGGTACAAGAGCGTGGAGCCCTTGAACCCGGCCCTCCAGAACAAGTGGCAGTGGCTGGTCGACCTCCTGGGCCGTGTCGGGCTCGAGAACTACGCCATAGGCTGGCTCGACGTCCACGTCTTCGTTACCTTCGTCGGTTACGCGGGGTTCGCCATAGCCTTCGGCCTCTCGATCATGTACCTCATCAAGAACAGGTCCGAGACGAGGGGGAACCGCAACTCCTTCGTGTCCGCCTTCCCCGAGGCAAAGATACTCGACGAGCTCTCCTACAGGTCCATCGCCTGGGGCTTCCCCTTCCTCGGCGCCGGCATAGTGACCGGGGCCATCTGGGCCAACTACGCCTGGGGGACCTACTGGTCCTGGGACCCGAAGGAGACCTGGAGCATCATAACCTGGTTCATATACGCCGCGTACCTACACGCCAGGGTCACGAGGGGGTGGCGCGGCAGGCGCGCCGCCTACATCGCCATAGCCGGGTTCCTGGCGGTCCTGTTCCTGTACTGGGGCGTGAGCTTCATACTCCCGGGACTCCACGCCTACGCCTGATCGCCTGGCCTCCTGACCCGCCTGGCTTTGCCCGGCGGGTCAAGGTCCATCACCAATAACCGAAAAGAAGAGGACGATGGGCTTAGACAAGGACGTAGAAAAGGAAAAGGGCCTGCCCCTGCCGGTAATCGCCGGCGCGGCGGTGGTCATCATCGCCGTGGTGGTCTTCATCGTTCTGGGGCAGAAGAAGAAGTTCGAGCCAGTGGTGGCCGGCTCCGAGGTAATCGACTTTACGCTCCCCGACCTCGACGGCTATCCGACCAAGCTCTCGGACTTCAAGGGCAAGGTCGTCTTCCTGAATTTCTGGGCCACGTGGTGCAAGCCCTGCGAGGACGAGATGCCCTCCATGCAGATGCTCTACGAGACCCTCGAGGGCGAACCCTTCGAGATAGTCGCCGTGAGCGTGGACTCCGAGTCCGCCGACGTGGTAAAGGAGTTCGTCGAGAAGTACGGCATAACCTTCACAGTACTCCACGACAGGAAGGGGAGGGTGAAGGAGACGTACAAGACCACCGGGGTGCCGGAGACCTTCATCGTGGACCAGAACGGGTACGTGGCGGAAAAGTTCTGGGGCCCGCGGGACTGGACCGAGCCGGACAGCATCAGGACTATAAACGACCTGCTCTTCAACGGCCCCAGGGACCCCTCCGAGTATAAGAACAAGGGCAGGGGCTGAGGCAGGCACGCCGGGACAAACGCCCGCCCGGCGGCACTCCGCCGCGGGGCGGTAAAAAAAAGACAGAGGAGCCGATAGCCGCATGACAACGGACGTCACCATCCCGCTCGCCTTTATGGGGGGCATACTCTCTTTCGCTTCCCCCTGCGTGCTGCCGCTCGTACCATCCTACATCTCCTTTGTCACCGGCATATCCTTCGAGGAGCTGACGAGCGACAACTCGGCCGAGCTCAAGAAGGTCATACTGTTGAACTCCGTGATGTTCATCCTCGGCTTCTCGAGCGTCTTCGTCCTCATCCTCGGCTCGTCGGCACAGCTCTTCGGAAGCATCTTCATGGAGTACCAGGACGTGGTCCGCAAGATCGGCGGCCTGGTCATAATACTTCTCGGCATACACATAATAGGCATCATAAACTTCCGCATCCTCCAGCGCGACAAGAGGCTCCATTTCTTCAAGGACAAGCCCACGGGCTTTCTCGGGGCCTTCCTCGTAGGCATCGGCTTCGCCGCCGGATGGACGCCGTGCATAGGCCCCATACTCTCGGCCATCTTCGCCGTGGCCGCCACGAGCGACAGCCCCTGGTCAGGGACCACCCTGTTCGTGGCCTACTCCGCGGGGCTCGCCATACCCTTCCTCCTTACCTCGCTCGGCATAAACACCTTCCTCCACCACTTCAACCGCCTGAAAAAGCACATGAGGACTGTCTCGGTCGTGACGGGACTCTTTCTCATCGTCACCGGGGTCTTGATTTTTTCCAACTCACTTGGTATCATAGCCGGGTACCTGAGCGGCCTGTTGCCCAGCATAAGCTGAATCCGGGGTTTTTCTCCCGGGTTCGGGGTTATCTCGGGGCTGCCTTCCGCCCCGCAGCGGCTCGATGGACAGCGGCTCATCCGTGGGACGCGGAAACCCTAAGGGTTTTCCTTCGCCGTTCTTCTTCCACTCCGTCGGCTTTTCCCGGCCCTGCACCTCCCGCATGGCCGTAACGTCAAGAACCCGAAAGGGGTACTGATATGGCTAAGCCTCTTGTAGAAGTCTTCGCGAGGAAGGATTGCGAACTGTGCGATTGCCCTCAGGGAGAGAACTGCACCCTGTGCAGGGACGCCGCCGAGGTCATAAACCGCGCCAGGGTGGACATCCCCTTCGAGTTCAAGGAGGTCGATATCTGCGCGAGCGAGGACCTCTTCAGAAGGTACAAGGAGGACATCCCCACGGTCTTTATCAATGGCAAGAAGGTCTTCAAGTACAAGGTCGATGAGGCGGAGTTCAGGAGAAAGACGAGAAAAGAGATTATAAGGGACGGCATATTGCGCCTCAGGTCCAGGAAGGCCTCCTCCAAAAACTGAGCCCGGCGCGGGTCTTCTCGAACGAGCCGCGCCCGGCCACGGGCGCGGTTTACACATATGGGCCGCGCCTCCCCTCACGTCCCGCCCCTCTCGGCATGCCCCACCGCCCCTCCCCCCCCCGCGCCCCCGCCGCCCCTTGCCGCTGACGGCATAAAAGTTTGATTTCAGATGTGATTTGTTGTTATCCTGTGCTAAAATTGTAGGGCAAATTGAGTAGCGCCTGTGAATGTCTCACGTATCCGGTTCCTCCAGGGGCGCCGCCAAGCCGCCGGGGCCCTCCGGGAATCCGGTATCCGACATATGCCATATAAAAACCCTCTTTCAGATATGACGATAGGCGGGACGCTCGTCATCTGCCTCGCCGCGTTCCTCGCCCTGCTCCTCCCCGCCCCGGCCATGGCCGCCAAGGACCCGACGGTAGTCGACGTCAGGGTCGAGAGGGACCATTCGCTCAAGGTCTCCTTCTCGGTGGAGAACGCCTTCTCCGAGGGCATCGAGGAGGCCGTCATGAGCGGCATACCCACGTCCTTTACCTTCATCATCGAGCTCGACCGCGCCCGGAGGCTCTGGTTCGACAAGCACGCCGGCAGCTGGCGCTTCAAGCACACGGTCAAGTACGACACCCTCAAGGAGGAGTACGAAATTACACTCGGAGGCGACCGGGGCAAGGCGATAAGGACGTCGGACCCGGCGGAGATGAGGCGGCTTATGGCCACGGTCGACGCCAGGGTCCTCACCACGAGGAGGCCGCTCAGGAAGGGCAGGAGGTACACCGTCGGCATAAAGGCGGAGCTCCACACCATAAGGCTCCCCTTCCGCCTCGACTACCCGCTCTTCTTCCTGAAGTTCTGGGATCTTGAAACGGACTGGTTCACCTACCGCTTCACCATGTAGGCCGGCTATGGCTGACGCTCAAAGACCCGAAATGGAGCAGAAGAGGCGCCGCCGCCGCGAGATCATCATAATCGTAGCGGTCTTCTGCCTCGTCGTGCTCCTGACCTACCTGGAGTCCCATATCACCGTCCTCGGCGGCGATATCCCCATAGCCACGAACATATTCCTCTGGGGACTCATAGACATAAACGTCATACTCCTCATCCTTCTCGTCTTCCTCGTCCTCCGCAACACCGTCAAGCTCTACGTCGAAAGAAAATCGAAGGTCATGGGCAGCAAGCTCAGGACGAAGCTCATCAGCGCCTTCGTGCTCCTGACCATAGTGCCCACCTTCCTGCTCTTTTTCATCGTCATAGGCTTTATAAACAGGTCCATCGACGGGTGGTTCAGCATAAAGATAGAGGACTCGCTGCAGGAGTCCCTCGAGCTCGGCCAGAACTACTACCGAGACATGACCGACCGCGTCATGTCCAGCTCGAGGAAGATAGCCGTGGCCGTGGCCGACCCCGAGTTCCACTCCTCCGGGGGCCGCCTCGTGGAGTTCATAGACGAGAAGATGGCGGAGAACGATTTCTCCACCATCGAGGTCTACTCCCCCCGCGGTGAGAGGATAAGCTACTCCATATCCTCGAGGGTCAACAAGCTCATGGTGCCCGACATCGCGGTGGAGCACGTCGAGGCGGCCCTGAGGGGCGAGGCGGCGAGCTTCGTGGAGACCCTCGCCGGCGGCGACGTGGTCCGCGGTGTCGCCCCCGTAAGCTCGCCCGACTCCCCGGGCAGGGTCAACGGCGCCGTGGTGGTGAGCTATCACGTCCCCAAGAGCCTCATAAACAAGATGAAGGAGATAAGCGCCGCCTTCGAGGGCTACAAGCAGCTCAAACTCCTCCGCAACCCCGTCAAGGCGAGCTATTTCACCATACTGCTGATAATAACGCTCCTCATAGTCTTCTTTTCCATCTGGATAGGCCGGTATCTCGCCAAGCAGATTACCGTCCCCATACTCGAGCTCGCCGATGGCACCCACGCCGTTGCCTCCGGCAACCTCGACTACAGGATAGACGTGGAGAGCAACGACGAGGTGGGCTCCCTGGTCAAGTCCTTCAACCGCATGACCGGTGACCTCAAGGCCGGAAAGTCCATGCTCGAGGAGGCCAACCTCGACCTCAGGAGCACCAACGCGGAGCTCGAGCAGAGGCGGCGCTATATCGAAATCGTCCTCGGCAACGTACCCGCCGGCGTGATATCCATAGACAGGACCGGGAAGATACTCTCCGTAAACAGGGTCGCCGCCGAGATTATCGGCGCGGACGTGGACGAGGCCCACGGCAGACACTACAAGGACGTCCTCAAAGCGGAGGACCGCGAGGTCTTCCGCGAGATGATAAAGGAGATGACCGAGCTGGGAGTAGAGTCCGTTGAGCGCCAGATACGGGTCCGCGTGAGGGACAAGTCCATGACCGTGCTCGTGAACCTCAACGCCCTCAGGGACGACTCTGGCGAATACCTCGGCATGGTGGCCGTCCTCGACGACCTCACCCACATGCTCAAGACCCAGAGGATGCAGGCGTGGAAGGAGGTCGCAAAGCGGATTGCCCACGAGATAAAAAACCCCCTGACCCCGATAAAGCTCTCCGCCCAAAGGCTCCGGCGCAAGTACCTGAAGGACTTCGCAGACGGCGGCGACGTCTTCGAGGAGTGCACGGCCACCATCATAAACCAGGTGGACGAGCTGAAGACGCTCGTAAACGAGTTCAGCTCCTTTGCCCGCATGCCGGCGTCGGATCCCGCCCCCAACGACCTGAACGAGATAGTCCGGGAGACCGTGGCGCTGTACAGCTCCGGGCACAGGAACGCGACCTTCGAGGTTGAGACCGACCCCCGGCTCCCGGTGCTCGACATCGACCGCGACCAGATAAAACGGGTGCTCATAAACCTCATAGACAACGCCCTCTCGGCGGTCGAGGAAAAGGGGTGCATACGGGTCGTGACCGGGTACATCGGCGAGCTCGCCCTCGCCAGGCTCGAGGTGATCGACAACGGCTCCGGCATACCGCCCGATGTGAAGCAGAGGCTCTTCGAGCCCTACTTCTCGACCAAGAAGTCCGGCACCGGCCTCGGGCTCGCCATCGTCAGCAACATCATATCCGACCACAACGGCTACATCAGGGTGAAGGACAACGTCCCGGAGGGGACGAGGTTCGTAATCGAGCTTCCGGTAAAGGCTGTGGGCGTATGAGGAAGATACTCGTCGTAGACGACGAACGGGACATCAGGGACGCCCTCGGTGGTGTCTTTTCAGACGAAGGCTTTACCGTAAAGCTCGCTGGCAGCGCCGAGGAGGCCTTCGACATGCTCGGCCGCGACCAGCCGGACCTGGTGCTGCTCGACATATGGCTCCCGGGCATGGACGGCATAGACGCCCTGAAGGAGATAAAGAAGGCCCATCCCGGGGTGCCGGTAATCATGATATCCGGCCACGCCAACATAGAGACGGCGGTAAAGGCCACCAGGCTCGGCGCCTATGACTTCATCGAAAAGCCCCTCTCCCTCGACAAGATAGTCCTCACGGTGGAGCACGCCCTCGAGCGCAAGAGGCTCGTCGAGGAGAACACCAACCTGAGGCAGAGGGCGCTCGGCAAGTACGAGATAATAGGCGACTCCCCCGCCATCAAGGGCCTCTGCGAGGACATCCGGAGGGTGGCGCCCACCAACTCCTGGGTCCTCATAACCGGGGAGAACGGCACGGGCAAGGAGCTCGTCGCCAGGAACATCCATCTCCTCTCCAACCGCTCCGGCGGCCGCTTCGTGGAGGTGAACTGCGCGGCCATCCCCGAGGAGCTCATCGAGAGCGAGCTCTTCGGCCACGAGAAGGGGGCATTCACCAGCGCCGTGGCCAGGCGCAAGGGGAGGTTCGACCTCGCCGACGACGGGACCATCTTCCTCGACGAGATAGCGGACATGAGCCTCAAGACCCAGGCCAAGATACTCAGGATACTCCAGGAGCAGAGCTTCGAGCGCGTGGGGGGAACCGAGCGGATAAGCGTGGACGTGCGCGTCATAGCGGCCACGAACAAGAACCTGAAGGAGCAGATCGCAAGGGGGGCCTTCCGTGAGGACCTCTACTACAGGCTCAACGTCATCCCCTTCCACGTCCCGCCGCTCCGGGAGAGGTCCGGGGACATCCCGCTCTTCGTGGACCACTTCCTCTCGGAGTTCACCGCCGAGACGGCCCGTGAGCCGATGACCGTCAAGGAGGACGTCCTCGCGTTGCTCACGGGCTACTCATGGCCGGGAAACGTCAGGGAGCTCAAGAACCTCATCGAAAGGCTCGTCATCATGACCCCGGGCAACGTAATAACCACCGACGACGTACCGGCGTACATAAGGGGGGCTCCGCCGGCTCCGCCGGCGAACCTCTTCAGAAGCAAGCTCCTGAAGGAGGCCCGCAGGGACTTCGAAAAGGAGTTCATCCTCAGAAGGCTCAAGGAGTTCGGCGGAAACATATCGAAGACGGCAGAGTCCATCGGCATAGAAAGGAGTCATCTCTACAGAAAGATCAGAAGTTACGGCATAGACGCCTGACAGGACCCTTCTCGGAGAACACCCGCAACACACCCTTCGAATCCTCACCTTGACGCCCCGGTGCGGGCGGCGGAACACCAGGAATTAGATTCTGTTTAAAATTTATATTTTAGTTAAAACATTCTTGACACAACTGTATTTTAATGGTAAAGGTACGGTTAATAATACATGGTGTGTGTACATGGAGCGATCGATGGGCAATTCCCTGCACAGACCCGTAGTGCTCATAGTCGACGACGAGCCCCAGGTGAGGGCGCTCTTGAAGCTCCTCTTGAGGGACCGTTACGTCGTGCTCACCGCCAGGGACGGCGACGAGGCCCTGCGGGCCGTCAGGGCCAGGCCGGTGGACATGGTCCTCCTCGACGTGAACCTGCCGGGCCGGGACGGCATAAAGACGCTCGAGAGGATCAGGGCCTTCGACCCGGAGGTGGGGGTGTTGATGATCTCGGCGGAGGACAGCGCCGGCAGGGCCGTGGAGGCGCTCAAAAAGGGCGCCTACGACTACATCACCAAGCCCTTCGAGGAGACTGACCTCCTTGCGACCCTCAAGAGGTACACGGACACCATGAGGCTCAGAAGCGAGGTCGCCTTCCTGAGGGAAGGGCTGAACGAGAGGACGGGATGCTCCGAGATAATCAGCGCGTCGCCGAAGATGGCCCGGGTCTTCGAGCACATAAGGAAGGTCGCCGCCACCAGCTCCAACGTCCTCATAACCGGGGAGTCGGGCACGGGCAAGGAGCTCGTGGCGAGGGCCATCCATCGCATGAGCATGCGCGCGAAAAAGCCATTCGTGCCCATAAACTGCGGCGCCGTGCCGAGCGAGCTGATGGAAAGCGAGATATTCGGGCACGAGAAGGGGGCCTTCACCGGGGCGCACGCGCGGAAGATCGGCAAATTCGAGTACGCCGACGGCGGCACCCTCTTCCTCGACGAGGTCTCAACCCTCCCGATGCACCTGCAGATAAAGCTCCTGAGGGTCCTGCAGGAGAAGTCCTTCGAAAGGGTCGGCTCCAACGTCTCCATCAGGGTGGACGTGAGGATCGTCGCGGCCAGCAACGTGGACCTCGAAGGCGAGGTCCGCAAGGGCCGGTTCCGCGAGGACCTCTACTACAGGCTCAAGGTGGTTCCCATAGAGCTGCCGCCGCTCCGTGAGCGGGTTGAGGACATCGGGCTCCTCGTCCAGCACTTCATGGACCTCCAGGCCGCGAGGTGCAACAAGGCGATAAAGGGCATATCCGCCGGGGCCCTCTCGGCGCTCGCCTCCTACCGCTGGCCGGGGAACGTCCGCGAGCTTGAAAACCTCGTGGAAAGGCTCGTAGTGCTCGCCAGGGACGGGGCGCTCATTACCTGCGACGACCTGCCGGCCGGCATGTTCCGCTTCAGGGAGGACGGGGAGGCGCGGGAGGTGGCGGCCGGGGAGCCCGGGAGCTTCAAGGAGGCGTCCATGAACTTCGAGCGGGACTACATCATCGGTATTCTGAACAAGACCAACTGGAACCGCAACCTCGCCGCGAGCATGATGAAGATCCACCGCAATACGCTGTTATCCAAGATGAAGCAGCTCGGCATAAGGGCCCCGAGGAAGTGTTAGGCGGGCGGGGGAGGGGGGTCGGGCAAGGCGGGGGAGGGTGCCGATTGTGCTATAGTGCCGGTTGTGCCATAAAAGAATTTTCTGGTGGACGTAAGGAGGCCTCGTCGGCCCTTGCCGGCGCCCCCACCCCGGCCCCGGCGCCTGCGCTGATACCCGGGCCCGCATTGCGCGGGGGCCGGGTATTCTCTATTAGAAATTGAATTTTACATTTATTTATGTTATTTACATATAAACGTTTTCCCCCCGTCCGGCGCCGTGGGCGGAGGGCGCCACGGGCCGGGGGATGCGCGACGGTGAAATCTTTTTCAGGGGGTTTATCCGATGGCCGGACACTCGAAGTGGGCCAACATAAAGCACAGGAAGGCTCGGCAGGACGCCAAGCGCGGAAAGGTATTCTCCAAGCTCGTCAAGGAGATAACGGTGGCCGCCAGGGTCGGGGGCGCGGACGTATCGTGCAACCCAAGGCTCAGGCTCGCCGTTGACAAGGCCAAGGCGGAAAACCTCCCGGCCGACAACATAGACCGGGCCATAAAGAAAGGCTCCGGCGAGCTCGAGGGGGTCACCTACGAGGAAGGCACCTACGAGGGCTACGCCGCAGGAGGGGTCGCAGTCCTCGTCGAGTACATGACGGACAACAAGAACCGGACCGTCTCGGAGGTCCGCTTCGCCTTCAACAAGTACGGCGGCAGCCTGGGCCAGTCCGGCTCCGTGGGCTGGATGTTCGAGAACAAGGGGCTCTTTACCTTCGCACTGGACGCCATCTCCGAGGACAGGCTCATGGAGGCGGCCCTCGACGCGGGCGCCGAGGACGTCGTGGCCAACGCCGAGGACGGGCTTTTCGAGGTCTACACCGACCCGGCGGACTTCAGCAATGTGCGCTCCGCCTTCGACAACCAGGGGCTCGAGTACGACGAGGCGGACGTTACCATGATACCCAAAAACACGGTCCGCGTGGAGGGCAAGACCGCCCGGCAGGTCCTTAACCTCCTCGAGGCCCTCGAAGACCTCGAGGACGTCCAGAAGGTCCACGCCAACTTCGACATCCCCGCCGAGGACCTCGCCGAGAGCGCCTGAGCGGGGGCAGGGGGACGCAGGGGGGGGGCAGGGGGGGGGTGCTGGTCGGCTGCGGCCGGGGGGGCGAAGGGGATAATGGGCGGAGTCCTTGAGTGAAGACTATTTAAGTTGTCTTCGTTTCGTAGGTGGTTACGGCCCGTCCCTGATATTGACTGTAAATACTGCCCGAGGTCCCTTTGAAGATATTAGGCATAGATCCCGGAAGTCTGGTGACCGGCTACGGGGTCGTGGAAAGCACAGGCGGCCGTGGGAAGGGGGGCCCTGCGGGGTGGGCGGGGGCCGGGGGGGGTAAGATGGCGGGCGCCGCGGCGGGCCGCAGCGGCCTTGTCCACGTCTCGGACGGTGTGGTTACTCTCAAGGGCCTGAAGGACCTGCCCGCGAGGCTCCTCGCCCTCGCCGAGGGGCTCGACGCCGTGCTGAGGGACTTCAGCCCCGACGCCGTGGCCGTCGAGAGCGTATTTCATTCAAAGAACGCAAGGAGCGCGCTCATGCTCGGCCACTCCCGGGGGGTGGTGCTTCTGGCCGCCGCAAGGTACGGGCTCCCGGTCTACGAGTACCCGCCCACGACGGTAAAGCAGGCGGTTACCGGCTACGGCCTCGCCGCCAAGGACCAGGTCAACAAGATGGTCGGGATCCTGCTCGGCAGGCCCCCTTCGGCGCCGGCTCTACCCGCTGACGCGGCCGACGCCCTTGCCGTAGCCATCTGCCACATAAACCACTCGGCCAGGACCGCTCCGGCAGGGGCGCGTACGGCCCCAACGCCCAGGTCCGGGGCCCTTTGAACCGGCCCGGCACTCCCATATGATAGCCTATATCAACGGAATAATCATCCATAAGTCTACCGATTCCGTGGTGGTGGACGTTGGGGGCGTCGGCTACGAGCTCTTCATCCCTCTGTCCACCTACTATAACCTCCCCGATGAGGGCGCCTCTGCCGCATTCAGGGTCCATACCCACCACAAGGACGACGCCATAAACCTCTACGGGTTCCTCACCGGAGAGGAAAAGGAGCTATTCCGCCTCCTCATCGGGGTATCCGGCGTGGGGCCCAGGCTCGCAAGGAACATACTCTCGGGCATAACCGTGGCCGACCTCGCCGCTGCCATAGGCTCCGGAGACAGGGCCGCGCTCTCCGCGGTCCCCGGCGTGGGCGCCAAGTCCGCCGAGAGGCTCATAATGGAGCTCAAGGACAAGGTCGCCGCGCTCGCCGTCGCGGCCGGAGGGGGCGACGGACCGGGAGAGGCCGGTGGCGGCCGGGCGGGCGAGGGGGCCCTTGGGGCCGGTCAGTTCTCCACGGACCCGGACTGCGTCGATGCCGTGAGCGCGCTTGAAAACCTCGGCTACAGGGCCGCCGGGGCGGCCGACGCCGTAAAAAAGGCCCGGGAGCTGATCGGAGAAGGCCAGGGCTTCGAGCCCATCTTCAAAGAGGCCCTGAAGCTCCTTTCAAAGAAGTGACCTCTTAAGCTTATGGCGTAACTGCTTGACTCTCTGGTGATTATGGATGATCGCGATATAGCGCCCGTAAGGCTCGAAGAGGACGACGGCTTCGAGCTGACGCTCCGCCCCAGGCTCCTGGGCGACTTCGTGGGACAAACCAGGCTCAAGGAGAACCTCGGCGTCTTCGTCTCCGCCGCGCGGGCAAGGGGCGAGGCCCTCGACCATGTCCTCTTCTACGGCCCCCCCGGGCTCGGAAAGACGACGATGGCCCACATAATCGCCAACGAGCTTGGCAGCTCCGTGCGCCCGACCTCGGGGCCGATCATCGATAAGTCCGGGGACCTCGCGGCCATACTCACCAACCTCGAAGAGCGGGACGTGCTCTTCATCGACGAGATACACAGGCTCCCGCCCGCCGTCGAGGAGATACTCTACCCCGCCATGGAGGACTACCACATCGACATAATGATAGGCCAGGGGCCTTCGGCCCGGTCCGTCCGGCTCGACCTGCCAAGGTTCACGCTCATCGGGGCCACCACCAGGGCCGGGCTCCTCACCAGCCCCCTCCGGGACAGGTTCGGCGTCATACTGAGGTTCGACTTCTACACCCCCGAGGACCTTGCCACCATCGTCACCAGGAGCGCCCGGATACTCGGTGTGAAGATGACACCCGACGGCGCGGCGGAGATATCGAGGCGTTCGAGGGGCACGCCGAGGGTGGCGAACCGGCTCCTTCGGCGCGTGCGCGACTACGCGGAGGTCAGGGCCGACGGCGTCATAACCGAGGAGGTCGCCTCAGGGGGGCTCGCCATGCTCGAGATAGACTCCAGGGGCTTCGACAAGATGGACCGCAGGATTCTCCTTACCATAATCGAGAAGTTCGGCGGGGGCCCGGTGGGCATAGACGCCATCGCAAGCGCCCTGCACGAGGAGCGGGACGCCATAGAGGACCTCTACGAGCCATACCTCATCTCAGAAGGCTTTCTCAACAGGACGCCCCGGGGCAGGGTCGCCACCTCCGCGGCCTACAGCCACGTGGACAGGCCCTATAAGGGCGGCGCGGACGCGCCCGAAGGCAGGAAGGGCGCCGACCAGGAGAGGTTATTCTGACCCCTAACAGGGTGCGGAAAAACCCCAACCAGCAAGCAATGTCATGCTGAATTTGTTTCAGCATATAATGAAATCGATATGTTATGAGACCCTGAAACGAGCCTGAATCAAGTTCAGGCCATGGTTCAGGGTGACAAAATTGAATTTTTCCGCACCATGCTTGGGTGTCGCTCGGCAAAGGCCGCAGATTAACCCCCAGGGCTATCCACAGGTTATCCACTCATGTCGCATCAAAGCAACCCCGGAGATAATATGCCGAAAGTACCGCGCGGAGGTCCCATAACGCGGGTCCTCGTGCACATGTGCTGCGGACCCTGCTCCATATATCCCATCAAAGAGCTTCTCGGCCCCGGGGCCGATGTCTGGGGCTTCTTCCACAACCCAAACATCCACCCGCTCGATGAGTTCAAAAAGAGGCTCGACGCCGTAAAGAGGCTCGCCGCCGCTATGGACCTCGACGTCATCTACGACGAGGCCTACAGGCCCATGGAGTTCATCAGGGGGGTGAGGGGGCTCACCGGCCCGGGCTACCCGGCAGAGGGGGTGAGGTGCGAGTACTGCTACACCTCCCGGCTCGAGGCCACGGCCGCCGCCGCGGCCTCCGGTGGCTTTGATGCCTTTACGACGAGCCTGCTCTACAGCAGGTACCAGGACCACGAGGGGATAAAGAGGTTCGGCCTGGCCCTCGCCGACGCCTTCAAGGTGGAGTTCCTCTACCGTGACTTCCGGCCCGGCTGGCAGGAAGGCATAGTCAGGTCCCGCGAGATGGGCCTTTACAGGCAGAAGTACTGCGGGTGCGTCTACTCGCGGCTCGAAAGGTATTCAAAGAAGTTCAGGAAGGTCAACAGGGAATTGAAGCGCCGGCTGGAGGATGATGGGGAGGCGGGGGACGGCGGCTGACAGGCGCGCCTGCGAAATCAATGGATAATCTCACGATAGAGGTCACGGACGGACGGGCCGTGGTCGACCAGGCCGTCGAGATAGTCGAGCGCAAGGGCGTCGGCCACCCGGACTACATCTGCGACGCCGCCCTCGAAGCGGTCTCCGTGGCGCTCTCGAAGGAATACCTCGATAGGTTCGGCGCGGTCCTCCACCACAATATCGACAAGGGTCTCCTTGTGGCCGGTCTCGTTGAAAAGGGCTTCGGAAGGGGCCGGGTCACGCGGCCGATGGAGCTTGTCGTCGGCGACCGGGCCACCTTCGAGGCCGGCGGTGAGCGGGTGGACGTGGCCGGGATAGCCGGGGCGACGATAAGGGACTGGTTCGCCGCCAACCTCCCGCGCGTCGATACGGCGAGCGACCTCGTCGTAAGGTCGGCGCTCCAGCCCGGCTCCGTGGAGCTTACGGACATCTTCGAGCGCGGCGGCGGGGTCCTTGCGGCCAACGACACCTCTGCGGCCGTGGGCTACGCCCCGGCCACGCCGACGGAGCGGGCCGTCTTCGAGGTGGAGCGCCTCATGAACTCCCCGGTTTTCAAGCGGGACTATCCCGAAACGGGCGAGGACGTGAAGGTCATGGGCGTAAGGACGGGCCGGGACCTCGACCTGACGGTCGCCTGCCCGCTCTTCGCCGACCTCGTAAAGAGCGAGAAGGATTACTTCGCGCGCAAGTCCGCCGCCTCCCGGGCCGTCGAAGGGTATCTCGCCGAGGCGGGCCTCGCGGACGCCTTCGGCGGAGTCACGGTGAACATGAACACCCTCGACGTGGAGGGCGAGGGCGAAAGGGGGGTCTACCTGACGGTGCTCGGCACGTCGGCCGAGGACGCGGACTCGGGCCAGGTGGGAAGGGGCAACCGCGTAAACGGCGTGATTTCCCTCAGCCGCCCCATGGGCACCGAGGCGGCGGCGGGCAAGAACCCGACGAGCCACGTGGGAAAGATATACTCGGTCCTCTCAAACCGCATGGCCGCCGAGATATACGAGCGGGTCGAGGGCGTCCGCGAGGTCTACGTCTGGCTCGTAAGCCGCATTGGCTCTCCCGTGGACAGGCCCCGGGGCGTATACGTAAGGCTCGTCACCGACGGCAAGGGGGTGCCGGGAGACGCCAAGAAGACCGTCTCCTCGATAATAGAGGGGGCCCTCGCCGGCATCGTGCCCTTCACCTTGGAGCTGGCCCGGGGAGAGCACCCGGTCTGCTGAGGGGGGTCCCGTCTTTGTTTTTTTACCCCTTTGCCGAAGAAGCGTTGTTGGTGTAAAATCAAATCAGAATCTCACGACAGGAGGGTCCCTTAGATGTCCGACATGGCCGAGGAAAAGAAAAAGAGGCTTCGCAGTCACCTTCTGGAGCGCAAGAGAGAGATGTGGGGCGAGCTCAGGGACGAACTGTTCAAAAAACTCGGCAGCGAGTACAACGCCCAGTTCGGTAGCCCCACCGACATCGAAGAGACCGGCCTCATAGACACCATCGAGGACCTGGGCATCGCCGTGGCCGACCTCAAGCGCCGGGAGCTCGAGGCCATGGACCGGGCGCTCACGAAGCTCGACGAGGGCACCTACGGGGTCTGCGACGCCTGCGGAGCGGAAATTGACGAGGAGAGGCTCCGGGTGGCGCCCACGGCGGCCCTCTGCGTCAAATGCGCCTCCGAAAGGGAGGAGAAGAAGCCCACCCTTTGACCCCTTCCGGGGCCCGGCGAAGCCGCCCGGCCCCGAACATGCCCCGGCCGCCCTCGCTGCCGCGGCGGGACAACCCCCACCAGAGCGTCCCATGAGAGACAGACGCCCCGGATACATCGAGCTGTACGAAAACGGCGAGCTCTTCGGCCGCGTCACCCGGCTCGGGGCATTGATGGCCCGGTGCAACATCTGCCCGAGGGACTGCCGCGTGGACAGGACCGCCGGAAAGGTCGGTGTCTGCCGCACGGGGTCCCTGCCCGTCGTCTCCGCCGCTCACCCCCACTTCGGCGAGGAGCCGCCGCTCGTGGGCCGGGGCGGCTCCGGGACGATATTCATGACGGGCTGCAACCTGCGCTGCGTCTTCTGCCAGAACTACGACATAAGCCACCTCTGCGAGGGCGAAGAGGTAACGACGGAGAGGCTCGCCGGGATGATGGTCGGCCTCCAGCGCCGGGGCTGCCACAACATAAACTTCGTCACCCCCACCCACCAGACCGCCCAGATAGTCGAGTCCCTGCCGAGGGCCGTGGAGCAGGGGTTGGAGCTTCCGCTCGTATACAACTGCGGGGGGTACGAGTCCGTGGAGACGCTGCGGCTCCTCGACGGGATATTCGACATCTACATGCCAGACATGAAGTACGGGTCGGACGAGATGGCGAGAAAGTTCTCCGGGGCCGGGGACTACGTCGAAAGGAGCAGGGAGGCCGTCCTTGAGATGCACCGTCAGGTGGGCGACCTCGTGGTCGATAGTAGCGGTGTGGCCGTAAGGGGCCTTATAATACGCCATCTGGTGTTGCCGGGCGGGGTGGCCGGGACCGGGGAGGTAGTGAGGTTCATCGCCGGGGAGGTGTCGGCCAGTAGCTACGTCAACATCATGGACCAGTACAGGCCCTGCTACAGGGCCGCGGACCACCCGGAGATAGCCAGACGCATCTCGTCCGAAGAGTTCGCCGGGGCCGTGGACGCGGCCATGGAGGCGGGCCTTACGCGGCTCTGCGGTATAACGGTGTAGGGGGGGTAGTGCTCAAGAAGGCTAAAGAGATATCCTCGGGAGGGGTCATATTCAGGAAGAGGCGGGGGCGGGTGGAGGTGGCGCTCATCTCCACGAAGGGCGGCAAGGTCTGGGGCCTTCCCAAGGGTCTGGTGGAGGAGCATGAGAACATCGCCCGCACCGCCCACCGGGAGGTCGCCGAGGAGACGGGACTCGACGGTAAGATATTAAAGAACCTCGGGCACATAGAGTACTTCTATTCCCACAAGGAAGGTACGGAGCTTACGCGGATATTCAAGATAGTCTACTTCTTCCTCATGGAGTACACCGCCGGGGACGTGGCCGACCACGACGAAGAGGTAGAGGAGTGCCGATGGTTCCCCATAGATACGGCCATTGACCTCATGAAGTTCGACGACGAGAAGGGGATTATCAGGAAGGCGAAGGAGGAATTGAGGGAGAGGGGGTATATCAAGTAGGGGGTTTTTATTGAACGCCCCCGGCCCGGCACGAACTTTCGGCTTCAGGTATATAACCTGGGCCCGCAAAAGACGGGGTCATCAATAAATTCGGAGGCAAATTCCATGCAACAGCCGGTACAGATAACTTTTCGCAACATGAAGCCGTCGGAGGCGCTGAAGACAGCGGTCCGGAACGAGGCCGAAATACTGGATACCATTTGCGATCAAATAGTTCACTGCCGTGTCGTCGTGGAAGCACACCACAAGCATCACCACAAGGGCAACCTTTACCATGTGAGGGTCGACCTGACCGTTCCGGGCAGTGAACTGGTGGTGAGCAGGGAGCCCGGCGAGCATCACGCGCACGAGGACGTATACGTGGCCGTCCGCGACGCCTTCGTTGCGGCCAGCCGAGAGTTGGAAAGGTACGTCAGTCGCAGCCGTCGAGACGTGAAGACGCACGAGGTCCCCCCGCACGGCAGGATATCGGAGCTATTCACGGAAGAGGGATTCGGGAGGATCGAAAGCTCGGACGGCAGGGAGATTTACTTCCACAGGAACAGCGTTCTGAACGCGGATTTCGCAAGGCTGGAGGTCGGCGCGGAAGTCAGGTTCGCGGAGGAAGAAGGCGACCAGGGCCCTCAGGCCAGCACCGTGAAAGTAGTGGGAAAGCATCATGTCGTGGATTGAGACGATGCGGCCGGAGGGGTATAACACGTTGAATTCATGAAGTTCGACGGCGAGAAGGGGATAATCGAGAAGGCCAAGGAGGAGTTGAGGGAGAGGGGGGGTGAAGTAGCGTGCCCCTTATCCCGACGCCGTCGGCCGGCATGAACTAAAGGGTTCAGGCGGCAAACCTGAACCCGCGGAAACAATTGTTAGACAACTTAAATAAATAACCATGAGACCGCAAGATAAACCAGAAGTTTTTCGTAGTTTAAGTAGTCATGTAGCTGATCTGCATGCCCGTTGGATGATATTTTGTCAGTTGTTTGCAGAATCAAAAGAGAGACTTTGAATACACATTATATGGCTCAACTCTACCCTACTATCATTGTGTTGATCATTCACATCCTCGCCGTCCCTCGCCCCCCGGCGCCCTTTTTCCCTCCCCGATACTGAAATCCTCTTGTCATTTTAGCCCGTTTGGGTTATCTAATTAACTTGCGCCGGGGCAAAAGCCCCGGCAGGGCGCGGCCCGGGTCGTAGGCCTTCGCGGACAGAGGCCCGCCGGACGCATGGGGGCCGACGGAACATAAAGACGCACTATCGCACTATGGAAACCGTAACAATCCTCGGCATAGCGGCGGGCACGCTCACCACGGGCTCGCTCCTCCCGCAGGTCCTCAAGGCCTGGAAGACCCGCCACACCAAGGACCTATCGCTCGTCATGTTCCTCCTGCTCTTTACCGGCGTGGGGCTATGGTTCCTCTACGGCGTCGCGATAAACGACTTTCCCGTCATGCTCGCGAACTTCGTGTCCCTCGTCCTGATTCTGGCCATACTTTCTTTCAAGCTCAGGTACGGATAAGGGGAAAACCTTGAAGATCACCGAAGATACCGTCAGGGACCACGGCCTCTCGGCCGAAGAGTACGAGAGGATCGTCGCCTCGCTCGGCCGCGAGCCGAACATCAACGAGCTCGGCATATTCTCTGTCATGTGGAGCGAGCACTGCTCCTACAAGTCCTCGAGGGTGCTCCTCAAGAACCTCCCCACCGAGGGCCCGGCGGTCCTACAGGGCCCCGGAGAGAACGCCGGGGTCGTCGACATAGGCGACGGCTTCGCCGTCGCCTTCAAGATGGAGAGCCACAACCACCCCTCATACATAGAGCCCTACCAGGGGGCGGCCACCGGCGTCGGGGGCATCCTGCGCGACGTCTTCACCATGGGCGCCCGGCCCGTGGCCTTACTGAACTCCCTCAAGTTCGGCTCCTTCGACCACCCGAAGACGCGGTACCTCGTCGACGGGGTCGTCGACGGCATAGCGGGCTACGGCAACTGCATGGGCGTGCCCACCGTCGGCGGGGAGGTCTACTTCAACGATTCGTACAACGGCAACTGCCTGGTGAACGTCATGACCGCCGGGGTCCTCAAAAGGGACGGCATATTCAAGGGTTTCGCCACCGGCGTGGGAAACCCGGTCATATACGTCGGCTCGAAGACGGGCAGAGACGGCATACACGGCGCCGTGATGGCATCCGACGTCTTCGGCGAGGGGGGAGAGGAGCGGAGGCCCACCGTGCAGGTCGGAGACCCCTTCGCCGAAAAGCTCCTGCTCGAGGCCTGCCTCGAGCTGTTCAAGACGGACTACGTCGTCGGCATACAGGACATGGGGGCCGCGGGGCTTACAAGCTCAAGCGTGGAGATGGCCTCGCGCGCGGGCACGGGCCTCGATATGGACATAGACCGGGTGCCGAGGCGCGAGGAGGGGATGAGCGCCTACGAGGTCCTCCTGTCCGAGTCCCAGGAGCGGATGCTCATGGTCGTGCGCCAGGGGGTCGAGGACGAGGTAAAACGGATCTTCGACAAGTGGGACCTCGACTTCAGCGTCATAGGCCGCGTCACCGACGACGGCCGCATCAGGGTGAGGGAGGGCGGCTCCATCGTGGCCGACATACCGGTGAGCTTTCTGACCGACGACGCCCCGGCCTACACGAGGCCGTCGAAAAGGCCCGCCTGGATAGACGAGGCGGCGAGACTAGACCTTAACGAAATCCCCGAACCAGCGGATTATAATGATATTATTATAAGGCTGCTTGGGTCGCCCAACATATCGAGCCGCAGGTGGATATACCGCCAGTACGACCACATGGTGAGGACCGACACGGTCGTCCTTCCCGGGTCGGACGCGGCGGTGGTTAGGATAAAGGGCACGGGCAAGGCCATCGCCCTTACTACGGACTGCAACCCTACTTACTGCTACCTCGACCCGAGGGCCGGGGCGGCCATGGCCGTGGCAGAGGCCGCGAGGAACCTCGTCTGCTCCGGGGCCCGGCCACTGGCGCTGACAGATTGCCTGAACTTCGGCAACCCCGAGCGTCCGGATGTGATGTGGCAGTTGACCGAGGCGATTTCAGGGATGGCCGAGGCCTGCGGCGAGCTCGGCGTGCCCGTGGTGAGCGGCAACGTGAGCCTCTATAACGAGACCTCCGGGACCTCCGTCCACCCCACGCCCACGGTCGGCATGGTGGGGCTGGTTGACGACGTGGAGCTCCACACCACGCAGTGCTTCAAGGCCGAGGGAGACGTCATAGCCGTTATCGGCGGCATAAGGCCGGCCGAAGGAGACCCCTCGGCCGGGCTCGGAGGCTCGGAGTACCTGAGGCTTACGGGCGCAGGGGAGAGGGGCTCGCCCCCGAGGCTCGACCTCGGTCTGGAAAAATCCGTTAATATCGCTTGTTTAGAGGCGGTCAAGGCTGGTATAATAGAATCTGCGCACGATATCTCCGAAGGCGGCCTTGCCGCGGCCCTTGCGGAGAGCTGCATAAGCGGAGAGACGGTCTTCGGGGCCGATGTAGACATCGGAGGCCATGAGACCGGCGGGGCCAGGGCCGACGCGCTCCTTTTCGGAGAGCACGCATCGAGGATCGTGGTGACGGTGAACCCCCAGGCCGCCCCAAGGCTCCGGGAGGCCTGCTCCGGGGCGGGCGCGCCGGTGGAGGTCATCGGCCGCGTCGGGCGCCGGGGGGGCGTTCTGAGGATAGGCGATATGATATCGGTCGATACCGGCGCGCTCAGGGAGGCGTGGGGTTCGGCCCTCGAGTGCGCCTTAAAGGGAGGTTGAATCCGTCCAGGGCCCTGTCCCGGCGGGTTTGATATTAATGCAAGCGATATGAAAGAGTCTACGCTCGCCGACGAGCGGTTCCATGACGAGTGCGGGGTATTCGGCGTATACGGGCACCCCGAGGCGGCCAACATAACCTACCTCGGCCTCTACACGCTCCAGCACAGGGGCCAGGAGAGCGCCGGCATCGCGGCCTACGACGGGGAGAGGATAAACGCCTACAAGGGCATGGGCCTCGTAGCCGACATCTTCAAGGGCGAGCAGATAGCAAAGCTGCCGGGCAGCTCGGCCATCGGGCACGTCAGGTACTCGACGGCCGGCGACTCCAACATCCGCAACGCCCAGCCCTTCCTGGTCGATTACGCCCGCGGCGGGCTCGCCGTGGCACACAACGGCAACATCGTAAACGCCCAGATGCTTCGGGCCGAGTTCGAGGCCCACGGCTCCATATTCCAGTCCGACATGGACACCGAGGCGGTGGTCCACCTCATAGCCTCCCGCAAGGAGAGTTCCATCGTCGACCGGGTGATATACGCGCTCGGGCGCCTCCGGGGCTCCTATTCCATACTCTTCCATACGGAGGACAAGATCATAGCCGCCCGCGACCCCAACGGCTTCAGGCCCCTGTGCCTGGGCCGTCTCAAGGACGCCTGGCTCGTCGCCTCCGAGTCCTGCGCCTTCGACCTCATCGAGGCGGAGTTCGTCCGCGAGATAGAGCCGGGCGAGGTCCTTGTCATCGACCGCGGCGGCGTCACGAGTTACAAGCCCTTCGACCCCGCGCCCTTCACGCCCTGCGTCTTCGAGTTCATATACTTCGCCAGGCCCGACTCCACCCTCTTCGGGGCGAACGTCTACGACGTGAGAAAACGCCTCGGGGCGAGGCTCGCCTTCGAACACCCCGTGGAGGCCGATATCGTCGTACCCGTGCCCGACTCCGGGGTGCCGGCCGCCATAGGGTACTCCGAGACCTCGGGCATCCCCTTCCAGCTCGGCCTGGTGCGGAACCACTACGTGGGCCGGACCTTCATCGAGCCGAAGGACTCCATCCGGCACTTCGGTGTTAAGGTGAAGCTCAACGCCGTCAAGGACACGATCCGCGGCAGGCGCGTGGTGGTGGTGGACGACTCCATCGTAAGGGGGACGACGAGCAGGAAGATCATCAAGATGATACGCAACGCCGGGGCGGCAGAGGTGCATATGCGGATATCCTCGCCGCCAACGATATGTCCCTGCTTCTACGGCATAGACACGCCCAGCAGGGCCGAGCTGATAGCCAGCAGCCACACCGTCGAGGAGATAAACAGGTACATCACCTCGGACACCCTCGGCTACCTGAGCGTCGAAGGGGTCTACGAGGCCGTGGGCGAGGCTGCAGGGAGCGGCAGGCCAAGCTTCTGCGACGCCTGTTTTACCGGCAGGTACCCCGTGGACATATCCCAGGAGATGCGGACCCCGCAGCTAGCCCTCTTCAAGTAGCCGGGCCCTGCGGGGCCCGTGACGAAGGCCGGCGGCTGGCCGCAGCAGGCCTTCCTTGAGGCCCCGATAATGAAAATATTCTCGCCAGGAGGTGGTTAGTGAAAAAGGACTCGTTGAAGACTATTCTCATGGCCCTGGTTCTGCCGCTCTTGCTTGCCATATCCGCCCAGCACGCCCGTGCCGCGGACCAGCCGATGCCCACGCCCGGATCGATGCCGGGTGACGACGAACTGCTCAAGGAAGATGCTGCTCCGGAGGAAGAGGTCTTTGTCCTGCCCAAGGCCGAGGACCTCCCGCCCATAAAGCTGGTCTACATCAAGGGCGGCTGCTACCAGATGGGAGACTTCGCCGGCATCGGCGACGATGACGAGAGGCCGGCGCACAAGGTCTGTGTCGAGGACTTCTATCTCGCCGAAACAGAGGTCACACAGGAGCTCTTCGAGCTCGTGGCCGGGTATAACCCATCGCTCGACAAGGACCCCGCCAAGCCGGTTACCAACGTGAGCTGGCACCGCGCTGTCCAGTTCATCGAGAGGCTCAACGGCATAACCGACGGCTTTTACCGTCTCCCGACCGAGGCCGAGTGGGAGTATGCGGCCAGGGAAGGGGGCAAGAACGTACTGTGGTCGGGCACGTCCAACGAGGGCGAGCTCGGCGACTACGCATGGTTCGTCGACAACTCCGACAATTCCACCCAGCCGGTGGCCACCAAGAAGCCCAACGCCCTCGGCATATACGACCTGAGCGGAAACGTATGGGAGTGGGTCGAAGACTACCTCGACTTCGAGTACTACGACGTGAGCCCGTCGGACAACCCCTTCGGCCCCGACATGTCGCTCTGGAGGGTCGTGCGCGGAGGCTCCTTCATCGACGAGCCCCAGAACCTCAGGACCACCTTCAGGTACGGCTTCGTCCCCAACCTTCTGGCCCCGCACATAGGTTTCCGCCTGGCCGAGTAGGTATAAGTAAAGGGGCCGGGACAGTTACGGCGGGCATGCCCGGCCCCCCGTGCCGAGTGAAAGCGAAACGCTCCATGCGCCAACCGATGCCGTCCAGATTCCCGCCGGCTCGCCCGTCATGGCTGCTCCTGCTCCTTGCGGCCGTGGTCCTTGCGGCGTGCGCCGGGCCGGGCAGGTCCGCCGTAAAGCGCTATGGGACGGTGCTCGACGATTCGACGAGGTCCGATACCATCTACAGCGGCCTCGAGGCGCGCGCCTACCTGTACGCCACGTACAAGACCCCCGATTTCAGGCGGGCCTATATCGAGAGGTACCTCGAGCAGTACGACCTCGACGAGGACTACAGGGAGGCGCTCATCGCCAGCGAAAATGAGCGTTCCGCCCGGACCAACGAGTTCTTCATCGCCCTTTACACGCCCGAGGACGATTGGAACGACCTCGACCGGAAGAATTCGGTCTGGAAGCTCTATCTCGAAGACTCCTCAGGGGCGAGGCTTACCCCCCTGTCCATAACGAAGGTGGACGGCCGCGACCCGCTTATAAGGGAGTTCTTCCCCTTTTTCGACTTCTGGAGCTCGGCCTATACCGTGGAGTTCCCCAAATACTCCGCCGCCGGGCGGAAGCCCTTTCCCGGAGAAGAGGCCGAGTTGGTAAGGCTCATCATCACCGGGCCGCTCGGCAGGGGCGAGCTTACCTGGCGTCTGGGGGACTGAGGCCCGCGCCTCCGGCGCCTCCTGAAAGGCCCCGCCCCCGGGCGAAGCGGCCCGCCGCTTGTGCCCGTTCCGGCGCATTTTGCCCCTGTCCAGGCCCCCCGGGTCCGGGCCGAGGCCGCCGCATGGTGCGCGGCGGATGGGGGGGGCCGCAAAGGGCCCCGGCGGCCTTCGGCGCTCCAAAAGGCCAGTTTTTGCTTGCAAGCCGTGGTTTGTTGTGATAAAAATTAATGTTCAAATACGCACGCAGGGGGTCGTCGCCGGGGGTGTCCGGTCCGCCGGATCCGGTTTCTTCAGCCCCTGCGGAGGAAAAAACCATTTTAATCAGGAGGAAACATGGCTTATCTCACGATGAAACAGCTTCTGGAGTCAGGGGTGCACTTCGGTCATCAGACCAAGAGGTGGAACCCGAAGATGAAGCCCTACATCTTCGCCGCCCGTAACGGCATCTACATCATCGACCTACAGCAGACCGTAAAGCTCTTCCGCGACGCATACGACTTCATCAAGGGCGTGGCCGCCCGCGGCGGCAGGGTGCTCTTCGTCGGCACCAAGAAGCAGGCCCACACCTCTTTGGGCGACGAGGCCACGAGGTGCGGGATGGAGCACATCAACAACCGCTGGATCGGCGGCTTTCTCACCAACTTCCAGACCGTAAGAAAGTCAATAACGAGGCTCAACGAGCTCGACAAGCTCAAGGAGGACAGCGAGGGCACGGACATAATAGTCACGACCAAGAAAGAGGCCCTCATGCTCTCGCGCGAACGCGAGAGGCTGGATAAATACCTCGGGGGCGTTCGCACCCTTGACCGTGTTCCCGACGCCATCTTCGTCATCGACTCGAGAAGAGAGACCATAGCCATCAAAGAGGCCCGCAAGCTCGGCATCCCGGTCGTGGCGATAGTCGACACCAACTGCGACCCGGACGAGGTCGACTACATCATACCCGGCAATGACGACGCGATAAGGGCCATAAAGCTCTTCAGCGCCGCCATGGCCGACGCCGTCCTCGAAGGCAAGGCCATCTACGAGGAGAGCCTCGCCGCCAAGAGCGACAAGAAAGGTGCCGACGCTGCAGCCGCCGCGGCTCCAGCCGGCGAGGCCGCACCTGAGCAGCCGGAGGCTACAGCCGGTGAGGCTACAGCCGGTGAGGCTACAGCCGGCAAGGCCGCGCCTGAAAAGGCCGCCGCGCCGGAACCTGCCGGCAAGCCTGAGCCCGCCGCCGCCCCGAAGGCCGCGGCCGGTGAGGC
>JBHHVK010000006.1:0-28777 GCA_046754205.1 Thermodesulfobacteriota bacterium | reverse complement strand
GAAAGGCAGCCCTCCCGGCCCCTTTGCGAGCCGCTCGCCTCCGTTATCTCGGGGTTTACGAGCACGACGAGGCCGCTGCCCGGGCTCCCCGGCGTAGCGTCGACGGCTATTATGCGCTTCGGAGTACCTATCTGTACGGCGGCGAGGCCCACCCCCGGGGACGCCCGCATGGTCTCCACGAGGTCCCTCACAAGGGCGTGCGTCTCGGGGCCGAACCCTTCGACCCGCTCGGATACCTCCTTGAGGAGCGGGTCGGGATATATGAGGATATCGAGGACCGCCATGGCTTGTCAGAGAGGCTCGTAGTCCTCGATGGGTTTGATCTTTATCGTCACGCCGAGCTCTCCGGCGAGCCCGCCGAGCTCCTCTTCGATAGCGCCGACGTCGACCGCCTCCGGGGCGTGGAGCTCCATTATCATGATGTAGACCTTCTCGTCCCCTGGGCCGACGATGGTCGTCTCGAGGTCCGTTACGTTGACCCCGTGTCCGGCCAGCAGGGCGGCCGTCCTGTATACGATCCCCGATTTGTCCGCCCCGTGGAGCGTTATGATGTAGTTGGACCGGGCGGCCGGGGCCCGCGCCTTTTCGCCGAGCTCCTTGACGTGTATCGTCAGCCCCGTCTCCTCCTCGGTCTTCTGGATATCCGCCGCCAGCGAGGCCTCGTCTATCTCCTCGGGGGCGGCCATGATGAGTATTATGGCGAACTCGTCCTCGAGGATGGTCATGGACGAGTCCTCGATGTTGCAGTCGTGCTCGAAGAGGACCCGCGTGACCGCCGCCACTATCCCCGGCCTGTCGCGGCCCGTTGCCGTAAGCGCGTATCTTCTCATCACCCCTCCTCCGGGACCGTCCTGGCAGCGGCCCTTTTAACCACCTCCCTTATCTCCTCCATGCGCCGGGTGATCTCCTTTTCATACCCCCTGTCCGATGGCCTGTAATAGACCCTTCCGGCGAGCTCGTCTGGCAGGTACCTCTGGGGTGCGGCCGCCCCCTCGTAGTTGTGGGGATATTTGTAGCCGGCGGCGTAGCCTAAGTCCTTCATCAGGCTCGTGGGCGCGTTCCTTATGTGCAGGGGCACGGGAAGCGGCCCGTGCTTTCTTATGTCCCCGAGGGCCCTCTTGTAGGCCGCGTACGAGGCGTTGGACTTGGGGGCGGTGGCGAGATAGGCGGCGCACTGGGCCATGGGTATCCACCCCTCGGGCATGCCGACGAAGTGGACGGCCTCCTTTGCGGCCACGGCCAGGGAGAGCGCCCCGGGCTCGGCGTTGCCCACGTCCTCTGAGGCGAATATCACCATCCTGCGGACGATGAAAAGTGGGTCCTCGCCGCTGGCGACCATCCGGGCGAGCCAGTAGAGCGCGGCGTCCGGGTCGGAGCCCCGCATGCTCTTTATGAAGGCCGAGATGACGTTGTAGTGCTCCTCGCCCCCCTTGTCGTAAAGGAGCGCCCTGGTCTGCATCGCCTCGGCGGCCGTCTCCATGGTTATGCGCCTCGTGCCGTCAGGGGCCGGCTCGGCGAGGTTCGCCGCCGTTTCGAGCCCGTTAAGCGCGCTTCTCGCGTCCCCGTGGGAGCCTTCGGCGATGAATTCGGCCACGCCCGGGTCAAGGGAGACCTTCATCCCCGCGAGGCCCCGCTCCCCGTCGGCCAGGGCGCGGTCCATTATCGTCTTGAGGTCCCCGGTGGTGAGGGCCTTGAGCACCAGGACCTTGCACCGCGACAGGAGAGGGGCGTTCACCTCGAAGGAGGGGTTTTCCGTCGTGGCGCCTATGAGCGTTATGGTGCCGTCCTCGACGCTGTGGAGGAAGGCGTCCTGCTGGGCCTTGTTGAAGCGGTGTATCTCGTCGACGAAGAGCACGGTCTTTCGTCCGGCCCTCTGGTTTGCCCGCGCCCTTTTGACCACCTCGCGGATGTCCTTTACCCCGGAGAGCACGGCGGAGAACTCGACGAAGTCGGCGCCCGAGGCCCCGGCGACGATGCGGGCGAGCGTCGTCTTCCCCGTGCCCGGGGGGCCCCAGAGGATGAGCGAAGGGAGCTCGCGCCTTTCCATCACCCTGGCGAGGAACTTGTCCCTGGCGGTAAGCCCGCGCTGGCCCACGAAGTCGTCGAGGCCCCTGGGCCTCATCCTGTCGGCGAGCGGGGCGCGGGTCCCGGGCGGGCGGCCGCGTCCGGGCCCTCCCGCTCCGGCGTTATCCCCGTCGAATAGCTCCATGGGGGAATTTTACTATAATAAATGGACGAATAGCAAGGGCGGGTGGGGGGAAAAGCGTTGACACCCGCACTCTTATCCGTTAGCATTGAAAACCGAAGAACCTTTCAATCCTGGATTCCGCCATGCGGGTTGCCATTTACGGAGGCACATACGACCCCATACACTACGGCCACCTTCGGGTCGCCGAGGAGGTAAGGGAGACCCTCGGGCTCGACCGTGTGGTATTCGTCCCCGCCTACGCCAACCCCTTCAAGGAGGGCGAGGCCGGTAGCCCCGCCGAGGTGCGCTGCGAGCTCGTAAGGGCCGCCATAGAGGGCAACCCCGGGTTCGAAGTCAGCGACATGGAGATTTCGAGGCCAGAGACCTCCTACACCATAAACACGGTGAGGGCCTTCCACGACCTGAACCCAGGGGTCCTCGACCTGAGCCTCGTAATGGGCACCGACTCTTTCAACGATATACGCATGTGGTGCGACTACGAGGACCTCCTGGCCGAGGCCAGCATCATCGTCGTCCCCAGGCCGGGGTTCGCGCCCAAGAAGCCGGCCGAGGCGTTGCCGGTTGAACTGGCCAGGAAGTTCTGGTATGATGCCGAGTCCGGGGGCTACAAGAATTCCTTCGGAACCTCCCTGACATATCTCTCCACAACCATTATGGACATATCGAGCACCGACATACGCGAGAGGGTGGCGGCGGGCAGGTCCATAAGGTATCTCGTGCCCCCGGAGGTTGAGAGGATCATCGCCGGGCGCGGGCTCTACGGCCACAAGGCCACCTAAAAAAGATAGCCGAGGAGACGGACCACACTGGACGCTAAGACGACCGCCATCGAGATAGCGAGGCTCGCCGACGAGAAGCAGGCCGAGGATATCGTGGTGATAGATACAAGCAGACTCTCCTCCGTGGCGGACTGGCTGGTCATCTGCGGCGCCGACTCCGAGAGGCAGGTCAAGGCCGTCACGGACAACATCGTCGATGGGCTCAAGAAAAAGGGCCTGACCCCCATCGGGGTCGAGGGCGTGGCCGGGGGCCGCTGGGCGCTCCTCGACTACGCCGACGTGGTGGTCCACGTATTCCACCGCCCGGTGCGCTCCTACTTCGACCTCGAGGGGCTCTGGGCCGACGCGCCGAGGCTCGACGTGGACCTCGACTCCGGCGGCGCCGGCGGCGGTGAGGCCGGGGGCGAAGGGGCCGGTTAGGACCTGTACCGTGAAGATAGCCTTCGTTTGCGTCGGCCGGATGAAAAAGGGGCCGCTCCGGGAGGTCTTCGAGGACTACTCGTCGAGGATAAAGAGGTATCTGCCCCTTGAGCTCGTCGAGGTGAGGGAGGCCCGTTCCACGGGCAAGACCCAGGAGGTCGCCAGGGCCGAGGGCGGCAGGATTCGTTCAAGGCTCGGGCCGGGTTTCGTGGTGGCCCTCGACGAGCGCGGCCGGGGTTTCACGACCGGGGGCTTCGCCGGGTTGATGGAAAGGCTCATGAACGAGGGGCGAAAGAGGGTCTCCTTCGTCGTCGGGGGCCCCTGGGGGCTCGACCCGGAGCTCAGGGCCGAGGCCGACCTCGTCATGAGGCTCTCGGAGCTGACCCTGCCCCACGAGCTGGCCCGCGTGGTCCTAGCCGAACAGGTATATCGCGCCATGACCGTCATAAGGGGAGAGCCCTACTCCCACTGAGCCGGGGCCGGGGGGCCGGGGGGGGCGGCCGGGGGCATGGGGGGTACGGTGAAGGGAGCGGCGGGCGGAAGGGGAGAGCGCCTTTTCCGGCTAAGGCTCGGACCGGGGGCCTCCGATAAAGATATATGTATTTCAAGTTCATAATCCTTCTCGCCATCCTCATACTCGCGGGGTTCTTCTACCTGCATACGCAGAACCCGGGCACGGTCGACTTCGTCATATCGGGCGCCCATTCCTACGCCGTGCCTCTGGCCGTCGTCCTCTTCGTCGGTTTTGTCTTCGGGGTCGTGCTCACCCTTTTGAACTCGCTCGTGGTGGACGCCGTCAGGGGGCTCAGGGGCCTGAAGAGCCGCCGCCAGATGAGGCAACTGGCCGAGGCCCAGGAAAACTACGCCAAAGGGGCCGAGGCGCTCGCCTCGGGTGAGATCAAAAGCGCCAGGCATTTCCTCGCAAAGGCCGTGGCCGCCAGGCCCGACGACGCCGGGCCGGTCATGGCGCTCTCCGAGACCTACGCCAGGGAGGGGCTCCTGAAGGAGGCCCTCGACGTGCTCGAGGAGGGGGCGCTCAAGGTGCCCGGCTCCGCGGGCCTGCACCTGGCCATAGCCGCGGCCTCCGAGGAGGCGGGCGACCTCATAAGGTCCACACGCGCCCTTGAGGACGTCCTGAGGCTCGACCCGGGAAACCCCCGGGCCCTCAAGAAACTCAGGGACGTAAAGGTGAAGGAAGGCGCGTGGACCGAGGCGGCGGCGCTTCAGAAGAGGGTGCTCGCCGGGGCGAGGGACGATCCGTCGAGGGCGAGGCAGAGGGCCCTCCTCTCGGCCATCATCTACGAGGACGCCGCCCGCGCGGCCGGCCAAGGCAGGGTGGACGAGGCCGCGTCCCTCGTAAGGGAGGCGCTCAAGGCCGACCCCGACAACATGGCCGCCGACATGCTCTCCGGTGAGATAAGCTACGGCAGGGGCAAGCTCAACGAGGCGATAAGGACCCTCGATATGGCCGCAGCAAAGTACAGGGAGCCCTACCCGCTGCTCCTTAGGATCGAGGACCTGTACATAAGAAAGTCCATGCCCGACAAGGCCATAGAGGGCTACCTGAAGCAGATATACACCCGTCCGGGAGATATGCGCACGCGCCAGCTCCTCGCGCGGCTCTACCTGAGGCTCGAGATGGCCGACAAGGCCCTCGAAGAGCTCGAAAGCCTCTACAACGAGTCCGAGGACGATTGCTACACCAGGGTCCTGCTGGCCGAGGCCTACCTGAGAAGCGGCCGGCCCGAAAGGGCCGCCCGGCTCTTCGAAAGGGCGCTCGCCCTCGACCGCGACCTGTCGCCGCCCTTTGTCTGCTCGGGCTGCGGCAACTCCCGGAGCGGCTGGGCGGCGAGGTGCGGGGCCTGCGGCGAGTGGAACACGTTGAGGCTCAAGGCCGGGCGGGGGGCGGTGGTCTGAAGGGGTCCCGCGGTGGCATGGATAGAGGCAAGGAAAGGGAAGCTACGGTGAAGAAAGTCTGCCTTGTGGTGATGGACGGCTGGGGTTTGTCCCGCAAGAGGAAGGGGAACGCGACGGCCCTTGCCCGGACCCCCAATATCGAAAGGCTCAGAAAGAAGTACCCCCACACTAAGCTTTCCACCTCGGGCATGGACGCCGGCCTTCCCATGGGCCAGATGGGCAACTCGGAGGTGGGACACCTCACCATGGGCGCCGGACGCGTCATCTTCCAGGAGTTCACCAGGATAAACAAGGCCATCGAGAACGGAGGGTTCGCCTCGAACCCCGCCCTCGCGGACCTCCTCGGCCGGGTCAGGTCCTCCGGGGGGGCGCTGCACCTGATGGGGCTCGTCTCCGACGGCGGGGTGCACAGCCACATAGACCACCTCTACGCCCTGCTCGACGCCGCAAAGCAGGGCGGCGTGGAGAAGGTCTTCGTGCACGCCTTCCTCGACGGCAGGGACACCCTCCCTGAAAGCGGAATAAAGTACGTGCGGGACCTCACGGAGTGGATAGAGAAGGCCGGCGTCGGGCGGGTGGGCACGGTCTCGGGCCGCTACTACGCCATGGACAGGGACAACCGCTGGGAGAGGGTCGAGAAGGTCTATAACGCGATAGTCTCGGGCGAGGGGCCGACAGCCCCGGGGCCGGTAGCCGCGGTCGAGGAGGCATACAGCAGGGGCGAGACCGACGAGTTCGTCCTCCCCACGGTCATAACCTCGGGCGGGAAGCCGGTGGGCCCAATGGCCGCCGGAGACGGGGCGCTATTCTTCAACTTCAGGTCGGACCGGGCCAGAGAGCTCACCTCTGCCTTTGTAGACAGGCGCTTCAAGGGATTCCGGAGGCGGGCCGTTCCCGCCCTGTCGGGCTTCGCCACCATGACCTCCTACGACGCCACCTTCGACCTGCCCGTCCTCTTCCCCCCGCAGGGCCTCGACAACATCCTCGGCGAGGTCCTCTCACGCCACGGGGTAAGGCAGTTCAGGGTGAGCGAGACCGAGAAGTACGCCCACGTGACGTTCTTCTTCAACGGCGGCCGCGAGGCCCCCTTCGAGGGCGAGGACCGGCTCCTCATCCCCTCTGTGAGGGACGTGCCCACCTATGACATGGCCCCGGAGATGCGGGCCCCCGATATAGCCGAGGCGGCCGTCGAGAGGATAAACTCCGGGGACTACTCCTTCGTCCTCGTAAACTTCGCCAACGGGGACATGGTTGGGCATACCGGGGTCATAGAAGCCGGCGTGGCGGCCTGCGAGGCCGTGGACAGGGCGGTGGGCGCGGTGGCCGACGCGGCCCTGGCAAAGGGATGGGCCGTGCTCATAACCTCTGATCACGGGAACGCCGAGCAGATGCTGGAGCCCGAAGACAACGGGCCCATGACGGCGCACACGGAGAACCTCGTGCCCTTCATCCTCGTCGATGACGAGCTGAAGGGGGCGAAGCTCGAGGACGGGGGGGGGCTCAAGGACGTGGCCCCCACGGTATTGAAGCTCATGGGCCTTGAAAAGCCGGCGGAGATGACGGGCGAGGCGCTCTTTTAGCCCGCAGGCCGCCGCGGGAGGCCGCCTCAGTGCCTCCTCACCCCGGCGTGGTAGCAGCAGTGGGGGCTGTCGACGTCGTTGTTGAAGGTCTTGACCTCGAGGTTGGCGAACTCCACCCTCACCATGCTGGACCCACCGGCAACCGTGGAGTTGAGCTCCTCTATCACCTTGCCCACGCCCCACTCCGGGTGGGCGAGGTGTATGACCTCCTCCCCCACTGCGAGGTATAGCCTGCGCACCTCTCGTAACATAAAGTAGGTATCCTCGCCCCCCAAAAGGCCGCCCCCCCTTTCAGCCTGATATTCGTCATCACCGCCCCGGCCCCGTTCCCCCCCGGGCATGCCCGCGCCCGGTGTCGAAGGTGCATCTCGGGAGACATTTCGGACGAATCGCCTAAACCCTTGACCGCGCCTGCCCGATAAGGTGGTGTGGGGCGGATGCCCCGGAGAGGCGGCCCGTCTTTCCCGGCCGCAAAACCAAAAGGAGGTATTCAGATGCCGCTCAAGTTAGCCTACTCAGGTTACCTCACCTGCCCGCTCTGCGACGCCGAGGTGCCGCTCGACGGGGACGAGAAGTCCGGGGACCAGGTCTGTTGTCCCTACTGCGAGAGTCCGTTGAAGCTCAAGAGGACCAGGGCGGACGAGGCGTTCCTGGTGGAGGACTTCTGAGGGCCGGCAGGGCCCGCCTTTTTATCGCCCTTCCACGGGCGGCCGCGCTTACCCCTTCACGCAGACGACCGGCCTGAGCCTCGCCACCTTTCTGTTTATCCCGGCCCTGTGCATAATCTCCACGACCCTGTCCACGTCCTTGTAGGCCCCGGGGGCCTCCTCGGCCACCCCGCTCTTTGAGCGGGACCTGATGATGATCCCCTTTGAGGCGAGCTCCTTTATAATCTCCGTACCTCGCCACTGCCTCTTCGCCTGTACCCTGCTCATGGCCCTGCCAGCGCCGTGCACGGCGCTGCCGAAGGTCTCGTCCATGCCCTTTTGCGTTCCGCGGAGGATGTATGAAGCGGTGCCCATGGTGCCGCCGACGAGGAGCGGCTGGCCCACGCCGCGGTACCTCGCCGGCACCTCCGCCCGACCGGGGCCGAAGGCGCGGGTGGCGCCTTTTCTGTGCACAAGGAGCCTTCTCGTCTCTCCCTCGACGTCATGTTCCTCGAACTTGCAGGTGTTGTGGGCCACGTCGTAGAGGAGCCTTATCGCCTCCGGGTCCACGCCCGTAACCCTGGCAAAGGCCCCCCTGGCGAGATGGCTTATGGCCTGACGGTTGGCGAAGGCGCAGTTTATGCCGCAGTTCACGGCGCTTATGTAGTCCCTGCCCTCGGGGCTCGTTATGGGGGCGCAGACGAGCTCGCGGTCGCGGATGGGGATGCCGTACTTCCGGCTCGCCGCCTCGAGGACCTTCAGGTAATCGGTGCCTATCTGGTGGCCGAGGGCGCGGGAGCCGCAGTGGATGGCTATGAGTATCTGCCCGGCGTGGATGCCGAAGGCGCCGGCGGCCTCGCTGTCGAAGACCTCCTCGACGTACTGGACCTCGAGGTAGTGGTTGCCGCTTCCGAGGGTGCCCACCTGCTTGAACTGGCGCTGCTTTGCCCTGTGGCTCACCAGCGACGGGTCGGCCCCGGCCACCCGGCCGCCATCCTCCGTGTACTCGAGGTCAGTGGTCATGCCGTACCCCCGGCCTATGACGAACCTCGAGCCCTCGGTAAGGACCTTGTCTATCTCCTTTTCGCCGAGCCTTATCTCCCCGGTCGAGCCCACCCCGGCGGGCACGTCCCTGAATATCTGGTTGGCCAGGGCCGTCTTCTTCTCCTCGCCGTCCAGGTCCTTCCTCTCGAGCGGGGTCGCGAGCACCCTCACGCCGCAGTTTATGTCGAAACCCACCCCGGCCACGCTCACCACCCCGGTCTCCGCGTCGAAGGCCCCCACCCCGCCTATGGCGAAGCCGTATCCGGGGTGTATGTCGGCCATGGCGAGCGAGGCGCGGACTATCCCCGGGAGCGTGGCCACGTTGGCCACCTGCACCAGGGCAGGGGTGAGTCCGCCTTTCTTTTTCCTCGCGTCGCTTACGAGCGGGCCTATGGTGGCCTCGTCGGCGTAGATGATCCCGGGGACGAGCATCTCCCCGCGCCTCGGGATCTCCCATGTCTCGTCGGAAATCCTTTTTATTTCAATTTCCATCTTTCACCCCCGCCGGCCTCTCTCATACGTCGAGGATGCAGGTCAGGACGTGCGCCCCGTCGCTCTCCCCGTAGCTGAGCCCCGAGTAAGTGGCCCCCTTGACCTCGGTACGGGCGGCGTGCTTATCCATGTCGAACCTCTCGCCGTAGGCGGTGGCGGAAAAGGCGTATCCGCCCGAGGCGTCCCTCTCTATCTTCACGTCCCTTATGCCCTTGAGGGCGAGCTCGTCGCGGCCCATGAGGGAGAGCACCTCGTTAATGGCCTCGACGAAGAGGAGGTCTATCTCCGGGGCCGAGGCCCTGGCCTCTATGGCCGTTACGTCGCCTATGGTGTCGAGGTCGAACATCACGGCGAGGGCCGCCTCCATCCCGCAGGCGAAGGCCTCCTCGAGGGTCCGGCCCTCGGCTCTTATGCCTATGTCCGAGACGTGTTCGTAGTATGAGTATGGCATAGGGCTTTGCCGGGCGGCCGCGGCGCGGCCGCGGACCGTTCTTTTCATGGGGGTATGATAAGTAGAGTCTAACAGGGATACCCGGGAGCGTCAAGGCCGACCGCCGGGGGCGCGGGGCGGGCCGGCCGGGCCTCAAGGCACGGCATATGCCTTGACCCGCCACACCCTCTGTGTTAGTTTGAGCTCTGGCAAATCCCTGGTTTACGCAAATCAACGGCGGCGGTTTCAGCATATCATGAAAGTTTTAGTGACCGGCGGGGCCGGTTTCATCGGATCCCACCTCGTCGACAGGCTCCTTGCCAGGGGCGACCACGTGGTCGTCGTGGACGACTTTAACGACTTCTACGACCCGGAGATAAAGAGGGCCAACGTCGGGCCGCACCTTGAAGACCCGGCCTTCAGGCTCTTCGAGCTCGACATACGCGACGGGGCCGCCGTAGGCGAGGCCATAGGAACGGTGCGGCCCGATGCCGTGGTGCACCTCGCTGCGCGGGCAGGCGTAAGGCCTTCGATAGCCGACCCGATACTCTACGAGGAGACGAACTGCCTCGGCACGCTGAACATCCTCGAAGCCGTCCGCGGCCTCGGCCTCAGTAACTTCGTCTTCGCCTCGTCATCGTCGGTCTACGGCGTCAACAGCAAGGTCCCCTTCAGCGAAGAGGACCCCATAACGTGTCCCATCTCGCCCTATGCCTCCACCAAGAGGGCGGGCGAGCTCCACTGCCACGCCTACGCCCACCTCTACGGCCTGCCGGTGACGTGCCTCAGGTTCTTTACCGTCTACGGCGAGAGGGGGAGGCCCGACATGGCCGTGGCCAAGTTCACCGGCCGCATATGGGATGGACGCCCCATAGAGGTCTACGGTGACGGCACCGCCCGGAGGGATTTTACCTACATAAGCGACATCGTCTCCGGCGTCCTGGCCGCCCTCGATAGACCGGCGAGGTACGAGATAATAAACATCGGCGGGTCGAGGACCGTGGAGGTAAGGAGGCTCATCGAGGTGATAGAGGACTGCCTCGGCAGGAAGGCCCGGATAGACTTCCAGGACCCGGCCCCCGGGGACGTCCCCATCACCTACGCCGACGCCTCGAAGGCCGAGGACCTTCTGGGCTTCCGGGCCGGGGTCGGGATAGAGGAGGGGGTCAGGAGGTACGTGGACTGGTTCCTCGAAAGGCGGGACGGCCGCCCGGGTGTCGGCCGCGCCGGCGGGGGCGAAGGGGCCGGGTAGAGGCAGGCGGCCCGGGTAGAGGCCGGCGGCCCGAGGGGCCGCTCGACCCCATGGAAACAGAGGAGGACTCAGCTTGGAGAAGACTTTTTTCATAAAGGACATAAGGGACAAGGCCCCGGTGGAGGGGAGTTTCCTCGTCACGAAGAAGGAGACCGGGGTGAGCAAGGCCGGCAAGGCCTACCTCATCGTCAGGCTCATGGATTCGAGCGGCGAGTGCGAGGCCCGGGTCTGGGACAACGCCGAATCTCTCGCCAGGAAGTTCGACAAGAACGACGTGGTCTTTCTGAGGGGGTTCTGCGTGCCCTACCAGGGCAGGCTCCAGATAAACATCTCAGCCATAGAGAGGCTCGGCGAGGGGGAGTACACCATGAGGGACTATCTACCCTGCTCGAAGCGCGACCCCGAGGAGATGATAAGGGCGCTCGACGCCGTGGTAGAAGGCATGGAGGACAGGCACGTAAGGGCGCTCCTGCAGGCCATCTTCGCCGACCCGGACGTGAGAGGCAGGTTCATGGCCGCCCCGGCCGCCAAGGCGATGCACCACCCCTACCTCGGGGGGCTCCTCGAGCACGTGCTCTCCATCTGCGGGCTCGTCGCCAACGTCGTGGCCCACTATCGCTCGGACGGCGCGGTGATAAACAGGGACCTACTCATGGCCGGGGCGATACTCCACGACATCGGGAAGATCTACGAGCTCTCCTACTCCACCGGCTTCGATTACACGGACGAGGGACGCCTGGTCGGGCACATAACCATGGGCGTCGAGCTCGTCGACGATAAGGTCCGCGGCCTCGCGGGTTTCCCGGCCGAGCTCAAGGTCCAGATAAAACACCTGCTCCTGAGCCACCACGGCACCTACGAGTTCGGCTCGCCCAAGAGGCCCAAGACCCTCGAGGCGGTGCTGCTCTCCTACCTCGACGACATCGACGCCAAGGTCAACGCCTTCCGTTCCATAATCGAGGCCGAAAAGGACTCACCCGGCAACTGGACGAGCTACCAGAGGATGTTCGAGAGGTTCGTCTACAAGAAGGCCTACCTCACCGGGGCCGATGAAGAAGGGGTCCCCGCCGAGGGGGGAGGGGAAGGCGAGGGGGCCAAGGGGGCCGGGGAAGCCGGGGCAGGTGAGCCCGAGGCGAAGGAGGGGGCCGGGGGCAGCGGGCGGCAGGGCGCCGGGGAGGAGCCCGGCGGGCCAGACACCCTGAGGCTCTTCAAGTAGCCCCCTTTGAAGACCCCTGAAAGAGCCAGAGACGCCGCCGGGGAGATGGAGAGCCTGAAACGCTCCATCGCCCGGGCCTCGGCCCGAAGGCCGGGGCTCAGGGGCGCCACCCTCGTCTTCGGCGAGGGGCCAGTACCCTCCGAAGTGATGATAGTCGGCGAGGCCCCGGGCCGGATGGAGACCAGGGAGCTCCGGCCCTTTGTCGGCAGGGCCGGAAGGTTCTTCGTAACGGTGCTCGAGGAGGTCTTCGGGAAATCGAGGGAGGCCTTTTACATCACCAACGTCGTCAAGTTCTGGCCCACCACACCTTCGGCAAGGCTCAGGACCCGCCCCCCGACACGAGAGGAGCGCGACTTTTTCATCCCCCATCTCGAAAGGGAGGTTGAGATAGTCTCGCCCCGGGTGATAGTGGCCGTGGGCAGGACAGCCTTTTCGGCCCTCGCTCCGGAAGGTGACTTCACGCCGGGCTCATGGGCCGCCACGGCCCGTGCGGTGCCCGTCATGCCGGTCTACCACCCCGCCTATATCCTCAGAAAGGGCAAGACCCTCGGGGAAAACACCAGGCTCCTCAAGGCAGCCCTCAGGAAGGCGAAGCGGAGGGCCTCCGGCCACTGACGCCGGCCCGGGCGGCCCGGGTCATTCGTTGTTTATATCTTCCTTCTGCACCGGACCGCAGACCGGGCAGTAAAGCTCACCCTCGTCGAGGGCGCAGACGTGTCCGCACTCGGGACAGCAGACACAGTCGTCTATCCTGTTGTTGCAGTTCGGGCAGATTTCCTCTTTTTCAGACTTGACCTCGTTGTTCGCCATCGCCGCTCCCTCCTTTCGGGTTCAATCATCGACGCCATGACTAAAGTATATACCCTGCGCCGGCGCTTTGCACAGGATAAATGGCGCAGCCTGCCCGCCCGGGTCTCCCGTCCGGCCCCCGGGGGGCTCCCAAACCTGTTGATTTCATGTTTTTTATACTGCATAATGGTCTCTTATGGAAGCCGCCGCGCCTTCGGGACTGCACCGGCCGGGAGGGTTTTAAGGAGGGGATCTATCCATGACGGCGCCTCTTCAGTTCCACACAGCCGCCAGGAACTGGCGGAATATAACCGTCACCACGGTCCTCTCGTGGCTCATGAAGCTCATGATGGCCGGGCTCGTGCCAGTCGAGATATACAGGGGCAGCTACCTCTTCTCCGCCGCCATCTCCTTCGCCGTCCTGGTCTCCCTCATACCGAGCCTCGTGCGGCACAACTACAACGTAACGCTGCCCTTCGAGTTCGACCTCCTCATAACCATATCGCTCTTCGCCCACACCTTCTTAGGAGAGGGCTTCGACTTCTACGACAGGTTCTGGCTCTGGGACAAGGTGCTCCACCTGTACGGGGCGGCCGTCATAGGGCTTCTGGCCTTTGTCATGGCCTATACGCTCCATTACACCGGCAAACTGCGGCTCACCCTGCCTCTTATCGGGCTCTTTACCGTGGTCTTCGCCCTCGCCGCAGGCGCGGTCTGGGAGATGTGCGAGTTCGGCGTGGACCAGCTATTCGCCAGGAACACCCAGAAGGGGCTGGTGAACACCATGGTGGACCTCATAAACGACCTCATCGGCGGGGGCGTGGCCGCGGGCCTCGGCATGGTCTACGTAAGGTACAAGAAGACGGAGCTCAGAAAGAGGCTCGATAAGCCGGTAGGAGAGGTCATGGGCCTCGGGGACAGGGTGGACCGTATAAAGGAGGGCATGAAGGAGAGAAGGGATCGCCGCCGCGCCAACCGCCCCTTCGAGGGCAGGGACAGGAGGAGATAGACCCTTCGCCCCCCCGCACCCCTTTGCCCCCCGCCCATCTCTTAAATCAGGGCCATCGTCCGAGGAGGCCTTCGATGAGTTTCCTGAGGGCCTCCCCGTTCCAGTCCCTCTCCCCGGCGGCCTTGCCAGCGAACCCTCCGTCCCTCCCTATGATGTAGGTCGTGGGCAAGGACCTTACCTCGTAGTCCTCTCTTACCTTCCCTCCGGGGTCGAGAAGCACGGTGAAGGTCAGGCCGTGTCTCTTAACGAACTTTTCCACTCTGCCCCTGCTCCACCAGCCCCTGTCTTCGGCGACGGCGATTATCTCAAGGCCGCGCCCCCTGAGTTCCCGGCCCAACCCATCGAGGGAGGGCATCTCCTTTCTGCAGGGCGCGCACCATGTCGCCCAGAAATGGAGGAGCCGGGTAGGGTGGGCACGGCCCACCTGCGAAGAGACCCCCGCAAGCCCGCCCGGCCTCAGGGCCGTCGTCCCAGTAGGTATTCAAAGAGCTCTCCTGACGCCTCCCCGTCCCAGGCCCTGTCCCCTACTATCTTGCCGGCGAGCCTGCCGTCGTGGCCTATGATGTAGCTCGTGGGAAAGTACAAGACCTCGTAGCCCCTTCTTGCCTTCCCCTCGGGGTCGAGAAGCACGGTGAAGGTCACGCCGTGGGTCTTTACGAACCGCTTGACCCTCCGCTTGCTCCACCAGCCCCTGTCTTCGGCGACGGCGACTATCTCGAGCCCGTGCTCCTTGAACTCGCTCGCCAGCCTCTCAAGGGCGGGCAACTCATCCCTGCAAGGCTTGCACCATGTGGCCCAGAAGTTGAGCAGCACGACCCTGCCGCTGAACTCACCGAGGCCCACCGTGCCGCCTTCGAGGGCTTCGAGGGTGAAGGCCGGGGCCTCAACCCTGGTCTCGGGCCTTACGACGCCCATCCGGGTGAAGAGGTCTTCTCCGTGGGCCCCGCCGCAGAGGGCAAGGAAGAGCCCTGCCGCGGCCGCGGCATTTTTCATCTTGAGGACGCGGGACATGATCTGAACCTCCGTCTCGATGGCCCGTTACCTGGAGTGCCGCTTCAGGTAGTCGAGTATGGCGTCCCTCTCCCCGGCGTTCATAGGCGGCATCTTTTTCTCCATCCGCCCGACGAGGTGGACCCACTGCGCGTAGGTGTGCCGCTTCGGGTGGGCCACGACGTGGCACGCGCCGCACTTCGCCCTGTAGAGCATGGCGTCCGCTGACCCTGGGTCGGGTATGGGGGTCTGGCGGGCGGCGCAGCCCGCGGTCAGCGCCAGTACCATGAGTATAACCAGTATAACCGTTTTTTTCATCTCCTGCCTCCCTATCCGGGGTTAGAAACCGAGACGGCTTCCGCCCCCGTTCTTTCCACCGCTATACCTCTTGCTCGCACGCGTGGGCCATTCCAAGTACCAGGTGAGCATCACGCGATAGTCCTCCTCCAGCTGAGGGCCGTTCAGCCTCTGGTGGAAGGGGACCCCGAAGTTGACGTCGAGGATATGGAGCGGCAGGGGCTGCCACTGAAGACCTATTGTCGCGGCGATCTTGTGGCCGCCGTAGTTTGCCGGGTCCCAGAGCGGGGTCATGAAGCCGCTCGCGGCGTCGCCCTGCACGACCCGGCCGGACGCCCCGGTGCGGAATTCGTCCATCTCGCCCTTGACGCCCCCCTGGTACTTGCCGTTTATCTGAAGCTGCACGAGGGCGTCGTGGCGGAACTGGTACATGCCGTAGAGGTCGTACCTGTACTCGTCGCCGAGCCTGTAATCGCGGGGGTTCTCGTACCACCTGCCCGTGTACATGAGGTTTACGCCCCACCAGAGCGGCGAGCTCGACCCCTGGTAGAGGAGGCCGAGGGTCGGGTCGAAGGTGCCGGAGCCGAGCTGCATTCCGTAGGGGAGCTGCTCGCCCTTTCTCGCTGGCAGGGGGTGGCTCGCGTTCTTCTCGCTTATCGAGCCCGTGGGGAGGCTCAGCCCGATGAACAGGGAGGCCTGGCTCGTCGGTATGAGCGGGTCGTCGGCGTAGAGCCTGTACTTGCCCATGAGCATCGTATCTCCCATGCCGGCGGACTTCATGGTAAAGCCGTCCGTGCCGGCCGTCGTCCGCATCATGTTGCTGAACTTCATGTCCATGTCCTTTTTGAGCCACATGAACATGACCCCGCCGAAGAACCTGTCGGTGAAGCTGTAGCCCGCGGCGACGCTCGCCATGTACATGTCCATATCCGTCTGCGCGGCCATGAACTCGTTAGGCCCCGGCATGCCCATGGCCGGGAGGATGGCGTCTGGGTCCACCTCGCCTGTGCCCTCCCTGAGCCCGTCCATACGCATGTACATGGGGCTCAGCTTGAAACGGAACTCGTGTGTCTCGGGCACGCCGCCGCCGGGGATGTTCATCGGCATGTTGCCCCCGCACTTGCCGCAGCAGAGCCCGATGTAGGCCCATGCGGAGATCGGGGAGAGTATGGTAAAGCAGAACATGAGGAGAAGACAAAGCTTCTTCATTATGTTGAAACCTCCTTTACGGCGCAGTTGGCGCAGGTAGTCCGTGCGCGAGTACGCGGCGCGCCGGACGATACAAAACCGGACCGTCCGCGCACGGTGGACTGTCACGCAAGACGACCTGCTATCCCTTTGTAATGAGAAAAGGGTCTCTTAGGTGGACGGCAACGCTCTGGGAGGGGTGTGGAGAGGTTTCGGGAAGATGTCCTGATATGGGATGAAAGGGCCTGAGGGGAGGGTGTCCATGGTGCCTGATTTATGGAACGCCTCGGGCTGTGAGGGGAGGAACCTCATGTCAAGGGCGAGGGTCCCGTGCATGGAGCCGTCAGCCGAGCCGTGGCATCGGGACGTAATCTGCGTCCGGCCGTCCACGGCGGCGTGGTCGCTCTCGCCGTGGCCTTTGTGGCCCTTCGAGCGCTTGTTCTGGTGGTGGAGGTGCTTCAGAGGACAGGTCTCCCCGTGCTTGCAGGGGCCGTCGGAGAGTCTACAGTAATGGTTCTCGGCCCCTCCATGGCCGCCGGGACGGACGATCGAGTGCGCCAGCGGCGCAAAAGACGCGGATAGCATGGAGAAGACTATCAGAAGGGGGAGTATTTTTTTCACTGTTGCCACAGGGGCCTTATGTTGGGCCTAAGAGGGCAGCTCCGAGCGATATAATAATACTTTTTTGAGCAAAATACAAGGGGGGCGTCCCTGCCGTCTCCTGGATGTCTTATTCAAAGGCGTGCCATAAAGGACCCGTCCTCGCTTGACAACCCGCCGACCCTATACTAACCTTAAATATCAATCCGGCCGGGCCGGCCGGTCAACTATAACAACGGAGGCAAGCGCACATGGAGACCTACTACGACCCCTGCGACCTGGAGCGGTTCTCCTCCATCGGCGAAGGCGCGCCCGAGCTCTGGAAGAAGTTCAGCGACTGGTACGGGGCGGTATTCGCCGAAGGGGCGCTCACCGAGAGGGAGAAGGCCCTCATCGCGCTCGCCGTGGCCCACGCCGTGCAGTGCCCCTACTGCATAGACGCCTATACGAAGACATGCCTCGAGAAGGGCTCGAACACCGAGCAGATGACCGAGGCCGTCCACGTCGCCTCGGCCATAAGGGGAGGGGCCTCGCTCGTGCACGGCGTGCAGATGAAGAACGCCGCGGCCAAGATAGAGCTCTGACCATGGAAACCATACGGGAAGTCACCAGAGAGCTTACCCCGCCCGGGGCAACTTTCGAGGCATTCGACCGGAGGCTCAAGGACGAGAGCCTCTACCCCTTTACCGCCACCGGCGTCTCCACCCTGCAGATAAACGTGGGCCGGCTCTGCAACCTCGCCTGCAGGCACTGCCACGTGGAGGCGGGGCCGACGAGGACCGAGGTGATGAGCGGCGAGACCGCCGCGGAGTGCCTGAAGGTCATAGAGGCCGAGAGGTTCGAGACGGTGGACATAACCGGCGGGGCCCCGGAGATGAACCCGTCCTTCAGGCGCCTTGTCGAGGGGGCCGCCGCGGCCGGCAGCCGCGTGGTCGTGCGCACCAACCTCACCATACTCCTCGAGCCCGGCTACGAGGACCTGCCCGGGTTCTACAGGGACCACGGCGTCGAGGTCGTCGCTTCTCTCCCCTATTTCACCGCCTCCACGGCCGACAGGATGCGCGGAGGCGGGGTCTTCGACAGGTCCGTCGAGGTCTTGAAGAGGCTCAACTCCATCGGGTACGGCACCGAGGGCGGGCCGAGCCTCAACCTCGTCTACAACCCCTGCGGGGCCTTTTTCCCGCCCCCGCAGAAGTCCGTTGAGGCGGACTTCAGGCGCGAGCTCTCGCGGAGATACGGGGTGAGCTTCACCGAGCTGTTCACCATCACGAACATGCCGGTGGGCAGGTTCTTGAAGTTCCTGAAGAAATCCGGCAACTTCAAGAGCTACCTCGAAAAGCTCGCGGCGAGCTACAACCCCGCGGCCGCCGGCAGCGCCATGTGCAGGACCCTCGTATCCGTGGGGTGGGACGGCCGCCTCTACGACTGCGACTTCAACCAGATGCTCGGGCTCGGGTGCGGCTTCGGCTCGCCGGACCACATAAGCCGGTTCGATTCCGCCAGGCTCGGCCAAAGAAGGATAGTCACCGGCCCCCACTGTTACGGCTGCGCCGCGGGGGCCGGGTCGAGCTGCACCGGAGAGGTGGCCTGAGCACTTAGAGGTCTTTCCATACAAGAAGGGGGGGGCGGAATCCCGCCCCCCACTTCTTTTTTTGAGCCCTTGAGCCGGAGCGGGGCGCCCTGGCCCCCGCCTATGGATTCGATGCGGCCGCTTCCCTGGGTTTCCGCCGGGCCGCCCCCGTGGCGATGGCGGCGTCGATGACCGCGGCGGCCACCGCCGGGGCGACCCTTTCGTCGAAGACGCTGGGGATGATGTAGTCCTCGCACAGCTCTTCGTCGCCGATTACCGAGGCGATGGCCGTGGCGGCGGCGAGCTTCATCTCCTCGTTTATCTCAGCGGCGTGGCACTCGAGGAGCCCCTTGAAGAACCCCGGGAAGCACAGGACGTTGTTGACCTGGTTCTGGTAGTCCGACCTCCCTGTGGCGATTATCCTGGCGTATGCCTGCACGGCCAGGGGGTCTATCTCGGGGTCCGGGTTGGCGAGCGCGAAGATTACCGCCTCGGGGGCCATCGTCCTTGCCATCTCCACGGTGAGGATGTCGGGGCGGGAAACGCCGATGAAGATATCCGCCCCCTCGACCGCCTCGGCGAGCCCGCCCGTCTTTCCCCCCCTGTTGGTCGCTTTGCTGAGGGTCACCTTCTCGGGGTTCATGTCCTCTTTCCTGCCCTCGTGGAGTATGCCCGCCGAGTCGACGCCTATCACGTCGCCCGCCCCGGCGGCGACGAGGAGCCTGGTGCACGCCACGCCGGCGGCGCCGAGCCCGCAGACCACGATCCTTACGTCTTCGAGACGCTTGCCGATGACCTTCATCGCGTTGGTGATGCCCGCCATGACGACCACCGCCGTGCCGTGCTGGTCGTCATGGAAGACCGGGATGTCGAGGCGCCCGGCGAGCTCCCGCTCTATCTCGAAACACCGCGGGCTGGAGATGTCCTCGAGGTTTATGCCCCCGAATACGGGGGCTATCCTTTCGACCGTCTCCACTATCTCCCCGGGGTCCTTGGTGGCGAGGCATATGGGGAAGGCGTTGACGCCGCCGAACTTCTTGAAGAGCATGGCCTTGCCTTCCATCACCGGCAGCGCCGCCTCGGGGCCCATGTCGCCGAGGCCAAGGACCGCGCTGCCGTCGGTCACGATCGCTATGGTGTTCTTCTTGATGGTCAGGTTGTAGGCCTTCCGCCTGTCCCTCGCTATCTCGATGCAGACCCTGCCGACGCCGGGCGTGTAGGCCATGGAGAGGTCGTCGCGCGTCGTCAGCGGGACCTTGTTCTCTATGGATATCTTCCCCCCGAGATGGATGAGAAAGGTCCTGTCCGAGACGTTGAGCACCTCAACGCCGTCCATCTTGTCGATCGCTTCGACTATCTCGTCGCTGTGCTCCACCGTGGCGGCGTTCAGGGTGTAGTCCCTGGTGACGGAGCCCTTATCGGCCGAGACTATGTCTATGGCCCCGATGTCGCCGCCTTTGCCGCCGATGGTGGAGGTTATGGCCCCTATCATCCCGGGCCTGTTGACGGTGCGGAGCCTTATGGTGAAGCTGTAGCTTGGACTGGGTACGGGCATGGTCGTTTTTTCCCCTGCATGAGTTGTTGTCTTCCGATTATACGAAAGCCTGGAGGGTTGCGCCACAAATATTATCGGACGGACTCCGGCGGAGTTGACCCGTTGGCCCCTCAGGGCCGGGCCGCGCGCCCGCGACCGTGGCCGGGCAAGACCGGCGCAAGGGGCGTGGGGGTTTGAATTATCCCGCGCTTTATGGTAGCATATGGCCTTCGTGCATCGGTGAGCCCGAACACTTATGCCCTGGCCTGAGGCAGCGGCGGGGGGCTTTTCTTCATCTTCGCATTACTGTAAAATATCTTCAATACATAGAGAGGATTTCCAACGGCATGAAAGAGCACACTTTGAGAGTAATGGAAGGAGGCGCGAGGGAAGACTGGCTCTGGCAGCTCCGGAACACGGTCAATACCCTCGATAGACTCAGGGGTTACATAAACGTAACGCCCGAGGAGGAAAGGGCCATAAAGACGCTCGACACCAGGTGGGGCGCCACGCCGCACTTCGCCTCCCTCATGGACCCGGACGACCCGGCCTGCCCCGTGCGCCGGCAGGTCGTGCCCTCCATGAAGGAGAGGGAGAACCGCTACGGTATGAAGGATTATCTCATCTGGAAGGAGAACCGCGCCACCGGCGAGGTCAGGCCCGACAGCATAGCGCGCCAGTACACGGACCGCGTGGCCTTCACCATAACGGACGTCTGCGCCATCTATTGCCGCCACTGCTTCAGGAAGGAGCTGGTAGTCGACCGCGAGCTCAAGCTCAGGTTCGACATCGAGGAAGGCTTCGCCTGGTTGAGGGAGCACAGGGAGGTCAGGGACGTGCTCGTCACCGGCGGCGACCCCTTCATGCTCCCCGACGAGAAGTTAGGGTACGTAATCAAAAGGCTCCGCGAGATACCCCACGTGGAGATGATACGTTTCGGCACGAGAACCCCGGTGGTCCTGCCCCAGAGGATAACGCCCGGGCTCACCAAGGTCCTCGGCGGATACCACAGGGTGCCGATATGGGTAAACACCCAGTGCAACCACCCGAAGGAGATAACGGAGAGGACGGCGAGGGCCGTCTATGACCTGCTCTCCTGCGGGGTCAACGTGGGCAACCAGATGGTGCTCATGAAAGGCATAAACGACGACGTGGAGACCTTCAGGGAGCTGCACGCAAGGCTGCTCTCCATCCGGGTCAGGCCCTATTACGTCTTTTACTGCGGCGCCGCCCCCGGCATAGACCACTTCCGCACCCCCGTGGAGAAGGGGGCGGAGCTTATAAGGGACGGGCTCATGGGGCACACCACCGGGCTCGCCCAGCCGATGTACGTCGTCTCCACGAACATCGGGAAGATCCCGCTGTCTCCGAACTACTACATGGACGGCAAGGACGAAACCGGACACACCCTCAGGAACTACAAGGGCGAGGTAACCACGCTGCCCAACATACCTGAGTAGGCGGGTGAGGGCTGTGGGAGGCGGGAGGCCGGGGCTACATGGCGGTCTGTATCAGGTCCACGAGCACGCCGCTGGTCTGCCTCAGGCGCCGGCTTACGGCCCTGGCTAGCTTCATGACGAACTTGACCCCCACGAGCGGCGCCTGTCTCACCATGACGTCGAACTGCTCCCTGGTGAATATGAGCAGCACCGTGTCCTCGTCGGCCAGGGCCGTGGCAGTGCGTGGCGAGCCGTCTATGATGGCCATCTCCCCGACGAAGCGGCCCGGGCCCCTGGTGTCCATCCTCCTCTTGTCGCTCTCCGCGTATTCCTTGACGATAGTAACGCTGCCGGAGCCGATGGCGCACATGTAGCTGCCCGGCGCCCCTTCCTTGAATACCACCGACCCCTTCCGCGCCCTGTAAGCCTCCATGTGCCCGGCGACACGTTCCATCTCGCCCTGTGTCATGTCCGTCCCCCAACCGGAGTCACAGAGCATATCCACTTTCTCATTGACGGTAAGGAATATCTTCTCCATTGGCATTACTCTCCCGTGTTTCAGGGGTGTCGTCCCGCCCGGCCGGGCCGGACCCAAGTTATGCGTACTTCCCTTTGTTCATCGTCCGGAGGGGGGATTCCCTTTAACAGGGCGGCGGGGGGGAGCTGGATTCGGGAAAAGAAAGACGTTGAAAGGCGCCCGGGTTTTTGCTATAAGGGGCTTAAGCCTTAAAAAATGGAAATGGGGCGGTTGGTCTGGTGCGCGGCAATGGGAAGTCCGGTAAGCTGTGGTGGGAGGCGGGGTCCTTGAATTTTCCCGGGCAGAGCGGACCGGCTGCTCACTTCGGCGGTCATGATAACCCGCACCCGCGTCTTCGTTCCAGGGCGTAACCCGGGAGCGGTATTTGCGTATGAAAGGGAGGTGCCTTCATGCTGGTAATGGTCTGTTATGACGGCTCTGAGAGGGCGAGGGCGGCCCTCGAAAAGACGGTGGATCTTTTCTCCAAGACCAAGCCGGAGATACTCATACTCACCGTAACGGAGCCGCCCCTTGACGCCACGAGCACCGACGAGTCGAGCTTCGAGAAGTGGAAGGAGACGAAGGAAGAGGAACTCGGTGAAGCGGCGGAGTGGGTGGCCAGCTCCGGCATCATCACGGACGCCGTGCTCGCAGTGGGCGACCCCCGAAAGATGATAGTGGAGGCCGCCGAAAAGAAGAAGCCTGACCTGCTGGTCATAGCGAGACGCGGAACGATGGGCCATGACAAGGTGACCGTCGGGAGCATATGCGCCTACGTGGTAAAGTACGCCACGTGCCCCGTGGTGGTATACTGAGGCCACTGCAGGGCCTCCGGGGCCTTGGGCCTGAGGTCGAACCGCTCCCCACGTGCAAGAAGGCCCCGGGGGATATGGAATCTACCCTCCGGCGGGGTGTCAGGCGATATTATAGATGAAGATGTCCTGACCCAGGTCGACCTTCACTATCCTGCCTTCCTTGCAGAGCTCTTCGAGCGCAAGGGTCAGTACGTCCATGGAGGGGGCGAGCCCGTTCAGCCCCAGCCACCACTGCTGTACGCTCTCCATGTTGTCTTCGGTGTCAGGGTGCGCCCTGACGTATTCGAGTATCTTCCGCGCAAGTTCTTCGGCCATCTTTAAACCTCTCCCGTCGTGTCGTTCCCGTAAATTTAACATAAAGGCGCCGGCGAATCAAACCCCGGCCCATGCCGCCCCGTCCGGGTCAGCAAGGGTTGCAAAAAGGCGCCATGCGTGTTTAATTATTGACGTCAAAGGACCATGAACCCCAGGTGGATACCCTGGCCCCCGGGGGACAACAGGCAGGGGAAAGGGAGTTCAGCGTTGAAGGCTGCGTTGGTCACCGGGGGGGCCAGGAGGATCGGCAGGGCGATATGCCTCGCCCTGGCCTCAAAGGGATACGATGTGGCGGTCCATTACAACAGGACCGACCCCGGAGACGTAATAGGCGAGGTCAGGGCCATGGGGATGGACTCCGAGGGCTTCCGGTGCGACTTCGGCGACGTAAAGTCGGTCGAAGGGCTTGTCCGCAGGGTCACCGGGTGGCGTCCCGGCCTCGAAGTCCTGGTAAACAGCGCGTCCATCTTCGAGAGGAGCCCCATCGTGGATACGGAGGCGGGACTCTTCGACAGGCACATCGGCATAAACCTCCGGGCGCCGCTCCTGCTCACGAGGGACTTCGCCAGGCTCTGCGGGAAGGGAAGCATAGTGAACATCGTGGACGCGAAGGTCGCGGGGACCGGCTCGGCCTATGCCGCCTATCTCCTCTCGAAGAAGGCGCTCGCCGAGCTTACCGCGATGGCCGCGAGGGAGCTCGCCCCCGGCATAAGGGTCAACGCCGTCGCCCCCGGGCTCATACTCCCGCCCCCGGGCGAGACTCGTGACTACCTGGAGGCGATGGCCGCCGGGGTGCCGCTGGCAAGGACCGGCTCGCCGCGGGACGTGGCCGAGGCCGTCGCGTCGCTTATCGAAAACGAATACGTCACAGGACAGGTCATATACGTGGACGGAGGAGAGCACCTGGTATGATTATCAGGATAAAGGGCCTGAGGCTCCGGGCCATAGTGGGCCTGAACGACTGGGAGAGGGAGAACCGCCAGGACCTGGTCATAAACGCCGGGATGGAGATGGGCTCCGAGGACGCCGTGGGCTCGGACGACATCGCCGACAGCGTGAACTACAGGACGATTACAAAGAGGATAGTCTCGGAGGTCGAAGGCTCCAGTTTTTTTCTTATCGAAGCGCTCGCCGGCGCCGTCCTCGACATACTGATGGAGGACGAGAGGGTAAGGGGCGCCACCGTGGAGGTGGAAAAGCCCGGCGCCCTCAGGTTCGCCGATTCCGTATCCGTGGAGCTTGCGAGACAGAGATGAACCGGGCCGTAGTAAGCGTCGGCTCCAACGTGGAGCCTTTTAAACACGTGGAGGAAGCAAGGAGGCTCCTGGCCCGGGAGCAGACGCTCGTCGCCGAGTCGAGCTTCGAGATGACCAGGCCCGAGGGGCGGACCAGCCAGCCGGACTTCCTGAACGGCGCCTTCCTGGTCGATACCGACCTGGGGGCCGGGGACCTCGCCGCCTATCTGAAGGGGGTAGAGGCCCGGCTCGGCAGGAAGAGGGGCTCGGGCAAGGACGGACCGAGGACCATCGACCTGGACCTGATAGTATTCAACGGACGGGTCGTCAGCGGAGACTACCACAGGTACGGCTTCGTAAGGCGCTTCGTCCTCGAGCTCGCCCCCGGGCTCGAGGGCTGATACCCCCTCCCATACCCCTTTTTCGCCGCGAAGGGGAATATCCTCACGGCGGCCGGCGCGGCGGGCGAATCTCCGATATACTTCGAAGAAAACCTTGAGGAGAGGTCCGTGCACAACAAAAATAATTACCTCTTTGTTCTCCCTTTCCTCGTATTCGCGGTTTCCATGCTGGTCCCGGCGGCCGGGCTCGCGAAGGCGAGGAGCGGCGAGGTAAACTTCCGCGTGACGATAGACGCCCCCCGGGACAATACCGACACGCGGCTCTGGCTCCCCTACCCGGTCTCCGACGGGGCGCAGAGGATAGAGGACGTACGCATAGAGGGCAACCAGACCTACCACGGCGTTTACAGGGACCCGGCGACAGGGAACATGGCCCTCTACGCCGAGTGGACTCGCCCGGCGGCCGAGCGCCGCCTCGTACTCTCCTTCAGGGCCACGGCGGCCGAGAGGGTCAGAAAGGACTTCTCCGCCCCCGAGACCTCCCTGCCCGTCGAGGTCGAAGACTACCTCAAGCCCACGAGGTTCATCCCCGTCGACGGCAGGGTAAGGGAGATAGCGGACAGGATAACCCGGGGCAGGCGCACGGTGCTGGAGCGGGCGATGGCCGTTTACGACTGGGTGGTGGAGAACACGTACAGGGACCCGACGGTGCGCGGCTGCGGCACCGGGGAGGTGGAGGTCCTGCTCGCCCGAAAGGGCGGCGTGGGCGGCAAGTGCGCCGACATAAGCTCCGTCTTCGTCGCCCTGGCGAGGGCCTCGGGCGTGCCCGCAAGGGAGGTCTTCGGGCTCCGTCTCGGCGACGCCGACAGGGTCGACATCACCGGGGGGCACCACTGCTGGGCGGAGTTCTACCGGCCGGGGCTCGGGTGGGTCCCCGTCGACCCGGCCGACGTCAGGAAGGCCATGCTGGTAAAGGGCCTCGGCCTCGAGGAGGCCGAACCCTACAGGGAGTATTTCTTCGGCGCCGTCGACGGGCGGAGGATAGTCCTCGGCCGGGGCGGCCGGGCGCTCTACCTCAGCCCGCCTCAGAAGGACGGCCCGCTCAACTACTTCATGTACCCCTACGCCGAGGTGGACGGCCGCGCCCTCGGCTGGCTCGCCGAGCAGGGCAGGCTCAAGTACAGGGTCACCTTCAAGGCGGCGGACCGGGAGACCGGCCCGTAACCCGGATCGCCGGAACCGGAAACAAAAAACCCCGGGGTCTTAAGACCCCGGGGTTTTTTGTGGACCGCGCCCCCCCACCGGCCCCGGCCGCGCGTTACGGGCGGGTCCGGCTCAAGGCGGAAAACCGGCCCTTTCTCTAAGGTTCTTTTAATAATCGGTCCTTTATAATGAAGGCATAAAGGATGAACCAGGGTTTTCCACAGCGCACTTTCCTTGAAACAAAGAGGTGGATCATGATGAAGAACTTCGGCGTCTTTACTCCGCTTGTCCTCGGTTTTCTCCTCCTGGCCGTTACAGTAGTTCTCGCCGTAACCGTAGGGTAAGCCGGTCTTTCGGGTTCGAAGACAAAAGGCCCCGGGTCTCACTGGCCCGGGGCTTTTGCGTGGCCGGCCCATGCCGGGCCCCGGGCGCGCGGCCTTCTCAGCCGACGGGCCCGCCCTTCAGGACCACGGCGTCCACGTCATCCTCGAAGGCCTTGAAGTTCTCCCTGAAGAGCCTCGCCAGATGCCCGGCCTTGGCGTCGTATGCCTCCTTGTCCCCCCAGCAGTCCCTCGGGTCCAGGATATCCCCGGGCACACCATCGCACCCCGTGGGATGGGCCAGGCCGAAAAAGGGGTCGTTGCGCATCGGCCCATCCTTCAGGTCGCCTTCTATGGCGTGGCGGATAAGGGCCCTCGTGTAGCCGATGGGTATCCGCTCTCCCGTGCCGTAGGGCCCGCCTATCCACCCCGTGTTGACGAGCCAACAGTCCACCCCGTGCCTTTTTATATTGTCGCCGAGAAGGCTAGCGTAGACCGACGGGTTCCGTACCATGAAGGCCGCGCCGAAGCACGCGCTGAAGGTGGCCTTCGGCTCCTTTATCCCGCGTTCCGTGCCGGCCACCTTGGCGGTATATCCGGAGATGAAGTGGTACATCGCCTGGTCCGGCGTCAGCCTTGAGATGGGCGGCAGGACGCCGAAGGCGTCGCAGGTGAGGAAGATGATGGCCTCGGGGTGGTCACCCCTGCCGCTCGGCTCGTGGTTGGCGATGGACGCAAGCGGGTAGGCGGCGCGCGTATTCTCGGTAATCGACGCGTCGGCCAGGTCGATGTCGCGCGTCCTGGCGTTGATATGGACGTTTTCCAGTATCGTCCCGAACTTTCTCGTGCATTCGAATATCTGAGGCTCTGCCTCCTGCGAGAGGTTTATGACCTTCGCGTAGCATCCTCCCTCGAAGTTGAAGACCCCGTTGTCGCTCCATCCGTGCTCGTCGTCGCCTATCAGGTGGCGTTCCGGGTCCACGGAGAGGGTCGTCTTTCCGGTGCCGGAAAGTCCGAAGAAGAGCGTGGTATCGCCCCGGTCACCCTTGTTGGCCGAGCAATGCATGGAGAGGACCCCCCTTTCGGGGAGCAGGTAGTTCAGGACGCTGAAGATGGATTTCTTTATCTCGCCGGCATAGCTCGTCCCGCCGATGAGGATAAGCCTTTTCGCCAGGTTTATCAGTATGAAGGCCTCGGAGTTGGTGCCGTCGCGGGCCGGGTCGGCATGGAACCCCGGGGCGTTTATGACCGTAAATTGCGGGACGAAGCTCCTCAGCCCTTCATCGTCCTTCATCCTGATGAATATTATCCTGGCGAAGAGCGAATGCCAGGGGTCCTCGGCGATCACGCGGACGGATATCCTGTACTCCGGGTCCGCGCCGGCGTAACCGTCCTGGACGTAGACGTCCTTTCCCTGAAGGTAGGCCTGGAGCCTTGCGAAGATGTCGTCGAACTTCTCTTCGCTGAAGGGGCGGTTGTTCTCTCCCCACCAGATGTTCCCCCTGCTGCTCTCCTCCTCGACGATGAACCTGTCGTCGGGTGAGCGGCCCGTGTACTGTCCGGTCCTGACCACGAGAGGGCCGCGAAAGGCAATCATGCCCGTCCGCCCCCTGATGGCCTGTTCATAGAGGACCGGCGGGACGCATGACCAGAAGACGCGTCCCACGTGGCCGAGACCATGCCTTTCGAGCCCGTAATCCGGGTTGTGTATGCCGCCGACCATTGCGCCTCCCTCTCCGCTCTTTCCGGCTTTTTAGGATAAAGCCTTTTGCCCGCCTTTTCAATCTAAAAGGACCGGGTAACGACACAGGGGGTGACGTGAGGCATGGCTAATCGGCGGGAAATGCGAGGATTCGGGTCGCTTGTCATGCTGAATTCAGTTCAGCATCTCAACAGGGTATTGCGGTTTTTTAGGGCGGGCATTGCCCGCCGTCATTCTCCTTTTTTTGCACGCCGCCATGGTGGGCCGTGCCCACCCTGCCCGGCTTTGCCGGTCCTGCGCGGCGCAGGGCTGAAACCCCGTCAGCCGCCGCCCCTTTTCATTTCATCCTTAGCCTTGAGCTTGGCCCTGATGAAGTCCTTGTGCGGCACGTAGAGGAGGTCGGCTATCCTCCGCACGAGGTGCTCCTCGTGTTTTTCCATCTCCCGGTCCGCAAAGACCACGCGCCAGAGGAGCTCCACGAGGCGTTTTTTCTGCTCAAGCGAGAACCCGTCGTTTATGAGGTGGGTGAACTGGTAGAAGGAGACGGACCGGTCGACCTCCTCCTCTGCCAGGGCTATGAGCTCTTCGGTCTCCTCCGGTGAGAGTCCGAAGGTGGTCCGGACCGCCGAGGCGACGATCTCCTGCTCGCGGCGCTTTACAGTCCTGTCCGCCCTTGTCGCCTCGATGAGGAGGGCGGCGGTGGCGAGCTTCAGGGCCTGCTCCGTGGCCTCCCGGGCCGTCACGCCCGAGGCCGGACGAATCTTCCTGTCAAAGAACCTCTTTATGGACTCGATCACTGTCCCCTGTCTCCGTCTTTGAGCTTCGCAGTGTGGGCACTGCCCACCTTATATCTGTAATCCGGTTGTTTTAACTGGTGCCGGAGGCGGGGGTCGAACCCGCACGGGATTGCTCCCACGGGATTTTGAG
>JBHHVK010000005.1:0-29511 GCA_046754205.1 Thermodesulfobacteriota bacterium | reverse complement strand
TCGAGGGTGTCCGAGTCCCACCCGAAGATGAGGTTGAAGGAGAAGCTTATGTCGAGGTCCCTGAGCGTAGCGACCATCTCGGCGAGGCGGTCGGCCTTGGTGGTGCGCTTGTTCATGCCGTCGAGGGTGGCCTGCTTTACGCTCTCCACCCCGATGTTCACGTGCAGGAGCCCGCTCCTCTTGGCGAGCTCCATGAAGGGCCGGTCAAGGACCCTGTCGGCCGTCCACAGGGCGGACCAGCGCACCCCGAGGGGGATGAGCGCCTCCATGAGCTCCATGGTCCGTGAACGTTTGCCGGCGAGGGTGCTGTCGGCGAAGAAGATCCGCCTCGACCCCGTGGCCCTTATCTCCTCTATGACCTCGGGTACGGGGCGCATCCGGTACTTCGTCCCCAGGTAAAACCTCTCGGTGCAGAACTCGCAGACGTTCGGGCACCCCCGGCTCGTCTGCACCGCCACGGTGTGAAAGCGGGTAAAGGCGGACCTGTCGAGAAGCTCCCTTCTCGGCAGGGGGAGCCCCACCAGGTCGTGGAGCCTTTCGGCCCGGTAGAGGCCCTTGAGCCCGCCCCGCCCACCCCGGGAAAAATCCTCTATTATCTCGGGGATGGTGTACTCCCCCTCCCCTATGGCGACGGCGTCGGCGTGGGCCGAGACCTCGTCGGTGTAGAAGAAGGTATGGGGACCGCCCATGACCACGGGCACGCCCCTTGCCCTGTACTCACGGGCTATCTCATAGGCGCGCAGCGAGTTTATCGTCCAGACCGATATGAAGACGAGGTCGCAGGCCGCGGTGGCGTCGAGCTCCCCGGTCCTCTCGTCCGTTAAGACCACCTCCACGCCGTCCGGGACCAGGGCGGCGAGGTAGGGCAGCGTAAGCGGCATGAGGTTCAGGCGCCGCGTCCTCGCAAGCCTCCTCTCACCTCCTCCGCCCGCCGCCATGTAGTGGGTCGGCTGGATTATGTGGACTCTCATCTCTCGTGCGCCCCTCCAGGAAAAAACTTAGCACCGGCGCCGGGGCCTGTCAAGGGGCCCCATTCGCCCCGCCGTCGGCCGGCGGCGGGGTTGCCACCTGCGGAATCTTCGGATATAATAAACGCCTATGACCGTATATCTTACCATAACGGCCCGCGGCGGATGAAGAAAAGGTCCCTGCGGCTCTTTTTGGCCCTCCTCTTCCTCGCCCTGCCTCTGCTGGTCCCCGGGTCCGCCCTTTCCGCCGAGGCCGTCTCCGGCCCGGAAAAGACGGTAAGCGGGCTCCACTCGGTCCTCATATCGGTCATGAAGGACGCCAAAAAGCTCGGCTTCCGGGGCAGGTACGACGTGCTCGACCCGGAGATCAGGGAACGCTTCGACCTCGCCTTCATAACGAGGTTCGCCGCCGGCAGATACTGGAGGAGACTTACGGAGGAGCAGAAAAGGGAGCTTACCGAGCGCTTCTCCGTTATGAGCGTCGCCACCTACGCCTCCCGCTTCGACGGGTACTCGGGAGAGGAGTTCCGCCACATAGGGGTCGAGGAAGCGAAAAGGGGCCGGGTGATAGTCAGGACCGTCCTCGTCAAGTCCGACGGCGAAACCTTTGATTTCGTTTATGTGCTCCGCAGGACCGGCGACGGCTGGAGGATCATAAACGTGGTGGTGGACGGGGTGAGCGACCTCTCGCTCAAGAGGTCGCAGTTCACCGCCATACTCAAGAAAAAGGGCATCGACGGGCTCATGAAGAAGATCGACAAAAAGATAAGAGATTACGAGACTGGCGCGGCGGATTAGTATATGCTATAAGGAAGGGTGACGAGGGGGGGGCGGGGGGCGGGGGGCGGGGGGCGGGGGTCGGGGGGCGGGGCGGGGGGGCCGGGGGAAAGCAGGCCCTTCAGCCGGCGAGGCAAGGTTATTAATCGAACGTGGAGGTCAACTGAGATGGGCGAGGTCAGGTTAGCCATAGCCGGAGTCGGCAACTGCGCGAGCGCGCTGCTGCAGGGCATAGACTATTACCGGGCGCGTCCCGGCGCGGAGGTCTCCGGGGTGCTCTTCGAAGAGATCGGAGGGTACAGGCTCAGCGACATCCGGCCCGTAGTGGCCTTCGACGTGGACCGGCGCAAGGTGGGCCGCCCCCTCTCAGAGGCGGTCTTCGCTCTGCCCAACTGCACCGAGGTCTTCCAGAAAGAGCTCACCGACTACGGGGTGACCGTCCGGATGGGCCCGGTAAAGGACGGGGTAGCCGACCACATGGCCGGCTACCCGGACGATGCGGCCTTCCGGGTTGCCGACGCCGAGCCCGTGGACGTCTCCGAGGCGCTCAAGGAGTCCGGGGCCGAGGTCATGGTATGCTACCTGCCCGTGGGCTCCGAGGAGGCGGTGCGCTACTACGCCGAGGCCTGTCTCGAAGCCGGGGTGGCCTTCGTCAACTGCATGCCCGTCTTCATATCCTCCGACCCCGGGTGGGGCGAGAGGTTCCGGGCAAGGGGCGTACCCATAGTGGGCGACGACATAAAGAGCCAGGTCGGGGCCACGGTGGTCCACAGGGCGCTGGCGCGCCTCATGGGCGACCGTGGGGTGACCCTCAAGAGGACATACCAGCTCAACACGGGCGGGAATACGGACTTTCTCAACATGCTCGAGCAGAAACGCCTCAAATCGAAGCGCCTCTCCAAGACAGAGTCCGTCCAGTCGCAGCTCTCCCCGCCCCTTCCGCCGGGGTCCATACACATCGGCCCCTCGGATTACGTGGCGTGGCAGAAGGACAACAAGGTCTGTTTCGTGCGCATGGAGTGGGAGGGGTTCGGGGGCGTGCCGATGAACATGGAGCTCAGAATGAGCGTTGAGGACTCTCCCAACAGCGCCGGGGTCGCCATAGACGCCATCCGGTGCGCCAAGCTCGCCATCGAGCGCGGCATCAGCGGCCCCCTGAAGGAGGTCTCGGCCTTCTACATGAAGCACCCCCCCGAGCAGATGCGGGACACCGACGCCCGCAAGGCCCTCACCGACTGGATAGGCGGGGCCATGATGGCCCCGGTCTGAATGTGACGGCGCACCCCGTGGGGGGGGGCGGTGGGCCGGTGGGCCGGGGGGGGCCTGGGCAGAGGAGGCGTATATAAAGACAGGCCTATGGGTCTGTCTTTTTTTTCTTCTCCGCCGCCACGAGCAGGGTGGGCAGGAAGACGAGCGTCGTGGCGAGGCTCAGGATTATCCCCACGGCCAGCAGGTGGCCTATGGACGCCGTCCCCGGGTGGGGCGAGAAGCCGAGCCCCCCGAAGCTCGCAACGGTCGTAAAGGCGCTCAAGAGCACCGCACGGGCCGTGCTCGTGGCAAGGATGCCCTCCCGGGCCAGTCCCCCGGCCCTCGCCCTCGAGACGATGTGAACGCCGTTGTCCACGCCTATGCCGAGGATGAGGGGCAGGGCTATGGTGTTGGCGAAGTTGAAGGGTATGCCGAAGACCACGGTGCCGGCGGCCGTGATGAGCCCGGCCATGAGCAGCGGCAGGAGCACGACCAGCGAATCTCTGGGGCGTGGCATGAGCACGACGAGGATTATGACGATGAGGACGAAGGAGTAGATGAAGGCCTGGGTAAAGGCCTTTATGACCGACCTGCCCGCCTCGACCATGAATACCGGCGCCCCGGTGGCCCGCCGCTCCACGCCCGTGACCTCGCCGACGAAACGCTTTAGCTCTTCGTCGTCCGAGAGGTCCCTGGCCGGAAAGACCTCCACCCGGAACTTCCCTCCGGGGCTTATCCACCTGCCGACCAGGTCCTCGGGGAGGTCTTCCATCCCTACGTAGTCCGCCTCAAGGGACCTTCTCAGGTCTTCGACGAGGGCCGGCACCCCCTCGATGAGACTCGCCTCAAGCCTTTCCACGAGCCGCTCACGCCGGTCCCGGCCGGCGCCCGAAAGCCTCTCTTGAAACCTTTTCGCAGCGGCCCTGAGCCGCCTGGCCGAAAGGGCCTCGCCGCCGGAGGCACGGGCAATGAACTCCCCGAGGCCGCCCGTGAGCCCTTCGATGGAGCGCACCTTCTCGGCGAGCGCGTGAGGGGGGCCGGACGGGCCGGATTCGAGCTCGGGGCCGAGGAGCAGCGCCATCTCCTCTATGAGGGCGAGCTTTTCGTCCTGCCCTCCGGGTATGAAGTCGAAGAGGGTTAAGGCCTTGTCCACGCTCTTAAGCCCCTTCAGGCGGGCGGCTGCGGCGCGCGCCCGGTCCGGGCCGTCCTTGAGGACCGATATGGTAAGGGGCCGGGTGTCCGGGTCTTTCATGAGGTCGTAATAGGTCGAGACCGACTCGGTTTCAGGACCCCGCAGCGCCATGGGGTCGTAGCTGAAGCGGACCTTCGGCACGAGCGCCACCGAAGCGGCGACGACGAGGCCCGTGGCCGTCCACACGACCGCCCTGTGCCTTACGGGGAAGTCCGCCGCCCTTCGCCAGCCGCCGGAGGAGGGGGCGGGGGTGGTGACCCGCACCGGAAAGAGGCTTAAGACGGCCGGGAGCACCGTGAGGTTAAACAGAAGGCTTATGATCATCCCCGTGCCCGCTATTATCCCGAGCTCGGAAACCCCCGCATAGGCCGTGGGCACGAAGGCGAAGAAGGCGGCCGAGGTGGTCACGGCGCAGACCACTATCGAGGACCCCACGTCGCCGGCCGCGGCCGTGAGCGCCTCGCCCTGCGGGAGCCCGCGGCCCAGGAGCTCCCTGTAGCGCATGGTGATGTGTATGGCGTAGTCGATGCCGAGGCCGATGTAGAGTACGGCGAAGGCCACCGAGATGAGGTTCAGTGTCCCTATGGCCCAGGCGGCGAAGGCCGCGGTGGCCACGAGGCCCGCCGCGAGGGTATACATGGCGGCCGCCACCAGGCGCACGGACCGGAGCCCAGCTATGAGTATGGCCGTTACCAGGACGAAGGCCGCCGCGCCGGCCACGCCCGCGCCCCGGCTGACGCTCTTCAGCTCCTCGTTGGCCACGGCCACCGACCCGGTAAGGCGCACCCTCACTCCATGCCCCCCGTCAAGCCCGAGCTCCCGGACGGTCTCCCTTATGCGCCTTATCGCCTCTTCCCCCTGTATGCCGCTGAAGTCCACGCTCGGCTGCACCACGACGAATCGCCTGTGGACCCCGGACCCGGCCCCCGGACCCCCCATGAGCCCCCGCCAGGATACGCTGTAAAACCTCCCCTGGGCGGCCGCGTCAAAGGCACCGGCCATCTCGTCGAATATCCCCGTGAGGTCGACCTCCTCGTCCCCGGAGGCGGCCTCCATCGCCTTATCGACCATGGAGAAGAGGCCGACGAGGCTCTGGTCGCGGACGAGCGTACCAATAAAGGGCTGGACCCGGGCGAGGTTGTCCGCCAGGTCCTCAAGCTCCTCCACGTCGAGGTAGAGCAGCCCGTTTCTCTTGAAGAACTCTCCTCCGCCCGGCGCGTAGACGGTCTTCAGGGTCCCCCCCTCACCCGTCTCTGCTTCGAGCCTGCCGGCGAGGGCCTCGGCGGCGCGGTCGGCTATCTCGGGGGTGGCGCCGTCCACCACGATGGCCACCTCCCCGAAGAACTGGGGAAAGGCCTCCTTGTAGGCGAGGTAGTCCTGACGCCACTTGAGGTGGGGGGAAATCATCCCCGCCGTATCGGTGCTGACCCCGAGGTTGACTGCCGTGTAGTAGAAAAGGCCGCCCGTGGCGAGGACCGAGGCGATGACGACCCAGACGGCATGGGCGCGGACCGCCTCGACCCATGATTCGATAAACGCGACTATAAGCCCCCTCGTGCCCGGTCTCTCTTCCATCCCCTCGCTCCCTCCGCCTCTGTTGTCAATGTTCCGAGTCTGTGTTATTTTCTAACTCGAAGGCCGGCGCACCTATATTAGTACATTAGTGCGGCCTCTTACAAGGCGGTTGCCCGGCGGGAAGGGGAAAGCGCGGGGGCGGGCCGAAGGGAAAGGACCTGCAGGGAGATGACGGGAAAGCGGTTGAAAGGGCGTACGGAGGGGCGAACGGTCACGACCGCGGTTATCGTGGCCGCCGGCAGGGGCACGCGGCTCGCCGCCGACGAGGCTCCCCCCAAGCCGCTCGTCCCGCTGGTGGGGGTCCCTCTGGTAAAGCGGGTCATGCGCGCGGCCGCCCGGGCCGGGATAACTCGTTTCGTCGTGGTGACCGGCTTCAGGCACGACCTCATGGCCGCGGAGCTCCCCGGGCTCGTGCCCCCTGGGTGCGCCCTCGAAATAGTGGAGAACCCCCGCTTCGACGAGCCGAACGGCGTAAGCCTCCTCGCTGCCGCCGAGCGCACGGAAGAGCCCTTCGCCCTTCTCATGTCAGACCACATCTTTTCGCCTGAAAGGCTCTCGCGCGCCCTCGAGCGTTTCTCGTCCACGGGGCGCTGTACCCTGGTGGTGGAGGACAGGGCCGCCTTCGACGGGGACATCGAGGACGCCACCCTCGTGGCCACCTCTGAAGGCAGGGTAAAATCCATAGGCAAGGGGCTCGATGAGTACGACGCCGTGGACACGGGGATGTTCGTCCTCACGCCCGGCCGGACCTCCGAGGCCCTGAGGAAAGCCGCCCGTAAGGGCGGCCCGGGCATATCCGACGGCATGAGGGTGCTCGCGGCCGCCGGAGAGCTCGACGCCCTGCCCCTTTCGGCCGAAGACGGCTACTGGCAGGACGTGGATACTCCCGAAGACGTCCGGCGGGCCGAGGCCAAGCTCTACGGGTCGCTGACAAAACCCACGGACGGTCCGCTGGCAAGGCTCATAAACAGAAGGATAAGCGTCTACCTCTCCAGCCGCCTCTGGCGCCACGGGGTCGGGCCCAACATGGTCACGGCCTTTACCCTCGTCCTGGGCGTCCTCGCCGGGCTCGCCTTCTCCAGAGGAGGCGGGGTGGGCTGGGGGCTTGCCGGCGCCACACTCTTTCAGCTCCAGTCCATAATAGACGGCGTGGACGGAGAGCTCGCAAGGCTCCTTGCCAGGGAGAGCCGCTTCGGTTTCTGGTTCGACGTAACGGTGGATAACATCACCCACATGGCCGTCTTCGGCGGCCTCGCCCTCGGTCAGATAAGCGACGGACGGGCCGGGCCGTGGGCCGCCCTCGGCATACTTTCCGTCCTCGGGGTCGCCGCGGGCTTCATCGTGATGGCGCCCCTTCTGAACCCGGCCAGGGGGGGTGGGGGGGGCGGGGCGTTGGGGAGCGTCCGGGGCAGGCTCAGGCGGATGGTCGAGGGCGTAAGCCGCAGGGACTTTACCTACATCCTCTTTCCCGCCGCCGTAGCGGGTCTCCTCGGCGAATTCCTCTGGCTCGTGGCCATAGGCACCTGGGTCTACGCCGCGGCCGTGGCGTACCTGAGGCTGAAGGCCCGGAGGGAGGCGGGGTGAGGGAGGCGGGCTTTCTCAGGGGCCGGGCCAAGTGGCCCATCGCCGCCGCCGGACTTGCGCTCGCCGGTGTGCTCGTCTGGGGCCTCGGCCCCGGAGACGTCGTCGGGGAGCTGGCCCGGGGCCGCTGGGAGGGTTTTGTCTGGGTAATAGGGGTCTTTGCCCTGCAGCAGGCCCTCGGCACCTTCGCCGTCTGGGTCCTCGGCACGAGAAGGGACGGCCCGGGGTGGGCGAAGACCACGCTGGCGAGGCTTGCTCGGGTGAGGTACATCGGCGAGGTGCTGAACTACTCCATGCCCACGGGAGGGCTCGGCGGAGAGCCCTACAAGTACCTCGCCCTCGCCCCGGGCGAGGGCGGGCGGGCGGCCTTCGAGGCGGTGGCCGCGGCGAAGTTCCTCCACGTGGCGGCGGTAGGGCCCTTTACGGCCGTGGTATTTTTCGCCTCGGCCCTCTCGGGTGTCGGCGGGCCCGGGCCGAAGGGCTCGCTCGTCATAATAGGTATAATCTCCGTGGCCGTCACTCTCGTCGTGTGGGCTCTCGTGCTCTGGCGGGGGCTCGGCAGGTCCCTTACAGTAGGTTTTTTCAGAATAAGGCGGAGGGTGCCGAGGGCGCTCTGGAGGGCGAGGAAGCTTCTGAGCGTGGACAAGGCCGCCACGGCCCAGATGAAGCGCTCGGGGGCGAGGACGCTCGCCGCCTACGGCTGCTACATCGGGATGTGGGCGGCGGCCACGGTCGAGTGGTACGCCATCTTCAAGGTGGTCGGCACCGGGGGCGGGGGCCTTGGGCTTGCCGGGGCCGGGCTATTCGAGTGCGCAACCATACTCGTTGCCGGCGTCGTGCCCATGCCCGCCGGGCTCGGCACACAGGAGGCCGGCAAGACCGCGGTGGCCGTGGCCCTGGGGCTGCCGCCTGAAACGGGGCTCGCCATGAGCCTTGTCAGGAGGGCCCGCGAGGCGGTGATGATAACCGCGGCCGTGGCCGCCGGGGCCGTGGAGCTCAGGAGCGGCAAAGGGAGACGGGAAAGGGAAGAGGACCTGCGCGGCCCCTGACGGCGCCGGCCCGCGGGAGGATGAAACGAAAAAGGCGGGCCCTTTACCTTTGGGGGCCAACAGGGCCGGGAAACCCTTCCAACCAACCGATGGAGGTCTTGAAATGAAAAAGATTCGTCTCCTGCTATTGCTCCTCGTCTTGGGCGTTGCGGTCGCGGCCGGGTGCGCGGAAAAGAAAAAACCGGCAAAAGAGGTCAAGAAAGAAGAGGCCGCGGCGACCGCTCCGGCCGTAAAGGAAGCGGTGGCGGCAAAACCCGCGGATGAGGTTAAAGTGGTCAAACAAGAAGAGGCGACCGCCCCGGCCGTGAAGGCGATGGAGGCCCCCGGGGCTGTGGAGTCCGTGAAAGGGGTTGCCGAGGGCGCCGCCATCTTCAAGGCGAAGTGCGCGGCCTGCCACGGCCCCGAAGGCAGAGGCACGGCCATGGCCCCCGCCTTTACGGGCAACGAATGGGTCAGGGGCGCCGAGAGGGGCGAGATAGCCGGCGTTATAAAAAACGGCCGTCAGGGCCCGGCCAAGCGGTACAAGAGATTCGCCCTCGGCATGCCCGCCAACGCCCTTGATGAAGGCGACATAAACGCCCTGGTCGCGTACCTGAAGTCCCTCGCCGCCGAATAGCCCGGACCGCGTCAGCCGCCCTTCGCCGCGCTCTTCCTCCCGGCGGCGTTGAGGATCTTCTTTCTGAGCCTCACCGACCTGGGCGTGACCTCGACGAGCTCGTCCTCCTTTATGAACTCCAGGGACTGCTCGAGGTTCATCGCCCGCGGCGGGAAGAGCTGCATCGCGTCGTCGGCGCCCGAGGCCCTCATGTTGGTGAGCTTCTTTTCCTTCGTCGCGTTGACGTCGAGGTCGCCCGTCCTCGAGTTCTCCCCGACTATCATGCCCTCGTATACCTCGGTCCCCTCCTTTATGAAAAGGACCCCGCGGGGCTGGAGGTTGAAAAGGGCGTAGGTCCTGGCGGCCCCGGCCCTGTCGGCCACGAGCGCACCCGTGGGCCGCCTCGGTATGGGTCCGCTCCAGGGCTCGTAGCCGTCGAGGATGTGGTTCGCAAGGCCCGTGCCCTTGGTCTCCGTAAGGAAGGTCGAGCGGAAGCCGATGAGCCCCCGCGAGGGTATGCGGAACTCGAGCCTCGTCCTGCCGTGCCCGTCATTGTGCATATTGAGCATCTTTCCGCGCCTTGCGCCGAGGAGACCGGTGACGGGCCCTATGAACTCCTCGGGTATGTCTATCGAGAGCAGCTCGGCCGGCTCATGGAGCCTTCCGTCTATCTCCCTGGTGATGACCTCGGGCATGGAGACTGACATCTCATAGCCCTCGCGCCTCATCATCTCTATGAGTATGGCCAATTGGAGCTCTCCCCTGCCCATGACCTTGAAGGAGTCCCCCCCGCTGAAGTCGACCTGGATGGCGACGTTGTAGAGGAGCTCTTTTTCGAGCCTCTCCCTCAGGTTTCTCGATGTAACGAACTTCCCGTCCCGTCCGGCGAGCGGGGAGGTGTTAGGGGCGAATACCATCGATATGGTGGGCTCGTCGACCTTTATGCGGGGGAGCACCCTGGGGTCTTCCGCGTCCGTTACGGTGTCCCCTATGCCTATGCCCTCGATGCCGGCAAGCGCGACGATGTCACCGGCCCCCGCCTCGGCCGCCTCGGTCCTCCCGAGCCCCTCGAAGGTATAGAGCCCGGCCACCTTCGTCCTCTGCGGCCTGCCGCCCGCGTCCACCCTCGCGACGGTCTCGCCGGACCTGATGGTCCCCGAGAATATGCGGCATACGGCGAGGCGGCCCACGTAGTCGTTGTAGTCGATGTTCGTAACGAGGAGCTGCAGGACCCCCTCCGGGTCTCCACCGGGCGCCGGGATGGTCTTTATTATCTCCTCGAAGAGCGGCCGGAGGTCCGTGCCCGGGACCGCCGGGTCGGGGGCTGCGGTGCCCTCCTTGGCGTTGGTGTAGAGGACCGGGAAGTCGAGCTGGTCTTCCGCGGCGTCGAGGTCTATGAAGAGGTCGTAGACCTCGTCGAGGACCTCGGCCGTGCGGGCGTCCGGACGGTCTATCTTGTTTATGACCACCACCGGGGTGAGCCCGAGCTCAAGGGCCTTGCCGAGGACGAACCGCGTCTGAGGCAGCGGCCCCTCGGAGGAGTCCACGAGGAGGAGCACCCCGTCGACCATCTTGAGCGTCCTTTCGACCTCGCCCCCGAAGTCGGCGTGCCCCGGGGTATCGACGATGTTTATCTTGACGCCCCTGTATACGAGGGCGGCGTTCTTGGCCATGATGGTAATGCCCCGCTCGCGCTCGAGGTCTATGTTGTCCATGACCCGCTCACGTACGGCCTCGTGCGTGGCGAAGGTCCCGGCCTGTCTGAGCATCCCGTCGACGAGCGTCGTCTTGCCGTGGTCAACGTGCGCTATTATGGCGATGTTCCTGTACTCCATCCAAACTCTCCGTCCCTGTTTGATACCCCTCCGCACTGTTGCGGGGCGGGGTGAGGCAAAAGAATTTAATATTTTACTACGGAGAGGCGGTCGAGGTAAAGGTTTTAATGTCAGCGGGGGGTGAGGGGGGGAGAAGGCGGCGCGGCCGCGGGGGGGCCTCTCCCGCCGCCGAGAGGCTTTTGCCCTTGAGGTTGTCGAAATATCTGATAGAGTAAATACTGCCTCCCGGCAAGCCGGTCCGCCGGGGAGTTATAATACCGCCGGGTCCGAAGGGACCCGGCCATCAGCGGAAAAGGAGGGCCGTGCGATCTGCCGCTTTGTCCTTTACCTCGGAGCCGAGGTCCCGGTAAGCTCCCTTGTCACCGAGCCGGTAAACTCCATCATCCACCAGAGCTTCCACAGCCACGAGCGCGAAGAGCCGTTGAACGGGGACGGCTTCGGGCTCGCCTGGTACGCGCCTGAGGTTTCGGCCGAGCCCGCCCTCTTCAAGGACATAACGCCCGCCTGGAACAACATGAACCTCCTGAGCCTCTCGCGGGTGACGCGCAGTTCCTGCATACTCGCCCACGTGCGCGCCGCCAGCCCCGGGCTGCCGGTCATTCAACTCAACTGCCACCCCTTCGTCCGCGGCCCCATGGCCTTCATGCACAACGGCCGGGCCGGGGGCTTTCACCGGATCCGTCGGAGCCTCCTCAGGGGGCTCTCGGACGACGCCTTTTCCTCCATCTACGGCTCGACGGACTCCGAGCACGTATTCGCCCTCTTCCTCGACCGCTACAAAGGGCTGCCCGAAGGGCTCGGCCGGAGCGAGGCGCTGGCCCGGGCCCTTACCGCGGCCATCGTCGAGGTCGAGGGGCTCAAGGGAGAGGCCGGGGTGGAGGAGCCGTCGCTCTTTAACATAGCCGTAACCGACGGGAACTGCGCCGCCGTCTCGAGGTACGTAAGCCGCGGGCACGAACGGGCCAACAGCCTTTACGTACACTCAGGCGGGGTCTGCGTCTGCTCCGAGGGGCGGCTCCGTCTCGAAGAGCCCCGCCAGGGGCGTGAGGCGGTCATTATCGCCTCGGAGCCCCTGACAACGGATGACGAATGGACGGAGGTCGCCTCCAACACCATCGTTACGATAGACGAGGACCTCCGCGTCGAGGCGCGCCCCATAACCCTTTGATCCGTAATAAGAGATACTGTCATGTCAGATAGCGGCAAGCCGAGGATAGAGGCGAGGGAAAACGGCCCTTACGTCCTGTCAAACCTGTCGACGCTCAGAACGTCGAGGGGAGAGGCGGCGAAGACCTCGGAAAGCATGGTCCTCTGCCGGTGCGGCAAGTCCTCGAGCAAGCCCCACTGCGACGGCACCCACGTCAAGGTCGCCTTCAAGAGCAGAAAGCTCGAAGGCCGCCAGCCCGACAGGACAGACGACTACGCCGGGGCCGGGATAACGATCCACGACAACCGAGGGGTATGCTCCCACGCCGGGCACTGCACGGACAACCTGGCCGGGGTCTTCCGCATGGGCGCGGAGCCCTGGATAGACCCGGACGGCGCGGACGTCGAGGAGGTCATCCGGGTCGTGAAGATGTGCCCCTCCGGGGCGCTGAGCTACACCCTGTGTGGGGTCAGGCATGACGGGGTCGAGCGCGGGCCCGCCGTCGAGATATCGAAGAACGGCCCATACAGGGCCACGGGCGGCGTGGAGCTCGTCGACTCGGGCGGGGACAGCCCCGAGTCCGAAGAGCACTACACGCTCTGCCGCTGCGGAGGGTCGAGGAACAAACCCTTCTGTGACGGCACCCACTGGCACATAAAGTTCACCGACGATGAGCTGGACGTCCCGCTCGAATCCTCGGCCGCCGAGACGGTCGAGGAGTATCTCGGCAACCTCAAGAGGGGCTCCGACGAGTTCGAAGAGGCCATGAGGGACATCCAGCGCATCGCCATTACGGGCGAGTCCATCATCGAGCCCATGCGCACAAGGAAAAGGGTGGTGTCCTGGGACGACATCCTCATAAAGGGCGCCCAGCTGGCGAGGATACCTCTGAACAGGGACCGGCCCGTAAACACGAGGACCGTCATCGGCCCGGGGGCAAGGCATCCGCTGGTCATCGAGACCCCGGTCTACATCACCCACATGTCCTTCGGGGCGCTCTCCCGGGATATGAAGATAGCGCTCGCAAAGGGGAGCGCCCGCGCCAGGACCGCCATGTGCTCCGGCGAGGGCGGGATCATCCCGGAGTCCATGGAGAGCGCCTACCGCTACATCTTCGAGTTCGTGCCGAACAAATACAGCGTCACCGACGAGAACCTCAGGAGGGCCGACGCGGTGGAGATCAAGATAGGCCAGTCGGCCAAGCCCGGCATGGGCGGACACCTGCCCGCGGCCAAGGTCACGGAGGAGATCGCCGGGGTCCGGGGGCTCCCGGCGGGCCGCGACATCATAAGCCCCGCGCACTTCGATGAGATCACCGGCCGCGACGGGCTCAGGGAAGTCGTGGCCATGCTGAGGGAGAGGTCCGGGGGCAGGCCCATAGGCATAAAGCTCGCAGCCGGAGACATCGAGGGGGACCTCGACGCGGCGCTCCACGCGGACCCGGACTTCATCACCATCGACGGGCGGGCGGGCGCGACGGCGGCCGCCCCCAAGGTCATAAAGGACGCCACCAGCGTCCCGACCATATTCGCCCTGTCGAGGGCCCGGAGGTTCCTCACGGAAAGGGGCCGCAGCGACGTTACGCTCGTAATAACCGGCGGCCTCAGGCTCTCCTCTGACTTCGCCAAGGCCCTGGCGCTCGGGGCCGACGCCGTGGCCATCGGCACGGCGGCCCTTATCGCCGCGGCCTGTCAGCAGTACAGGATATGCGACTCGGGAGAGTGTCCGGTGGGCGTAACCACGCACAGGCCGGAGCTGAGGGCCCGCTTCGACATCGAGCAGTCGGCCGAAAGGCTCGAAAACTACCTCGAGTGCGTAACCGGGGAGCTCAGGGACTTCGCCCGCCTTACGGGCAACGACGACGTCCACGGGTTGAGCGTGGAGGACCTCGAGACGGTAAACTCCGAGATTTCGGGCCATACGGAGATACCGCACGTATAGTTATCGCGGGCCCGCCCCCTCTTTAATCGGGACCAGCCATGAAACGCACGACCGAGGCGACCCCCCTGGGGCCGCTTTTGCTCGCCGCCCTCTTCCTGCTCGTCTCCTGCGCCGGCGTCCCTAAAGGTGACTACAGCGCCGCCGAGCTCGAGGGCCGCAGGCTCGTCCCGGCCGACCCCCGGGCCATCGAGCAGGTATTCGTCCCCGGAGGGGCGGCGACCCTCGGCAGCGACGCCGCGGAGAAGGCGCTCGGCTATGCCATCGGGGGCGCGGGAGCGAGAAAGTGGCGGTGGTTCGACTCCGAGGCCCGAAGGACGGTCGAGGTCGAAGATTTTTACATCGACAGATACCCGGTCACCCAGGCTCAGTACTACATCTTCGTAAAGGAGACCGGCCACCGCCGCCCCTTCATAAGCGAGGCCGACTACGAAAGGCAGGGCTTCCTCGTCCACCCCTACGCCTCGGTAAGGCCCTATCTCTGGAGCGATGAGGGGCAGCCGCCCGCCGGCAAGCTCGACGACCCGGTCGTCCTCGTAAGCCTCGATGACGCCAGGGAGTACTGCCGGTGGCGGGACCGGTTCCACCCGGGCAGGACCTTCCGCCCGCCCACGGAGGACGAGTGGGAGAAGGCCGCCCGGGGCGCGGACGGCCGGTACTTCCCCTGGGGCTACAGGTGGGACGACAACCGGGCAAACATCGGACGCTCGGGCCCGCAGGGCACCACGCCCGTGACGAGGTACGATTCGGGCCAGAGCCCCTACGGCGCCTATGACATGGCGGGCAACGTCTTCGAGTGGACGAGTACCGGGGCGGGACCAGGGACCGGACGGCGCATATTAAAATCCTGCTCCTGGGACGACATGCCCGGCATCTGCAGGGGCGCGGCCAGGCACGGCCGTCCGGGCGCAAGCAGGCACATATTGATAGGCTTCCGGTGCGTGAGCGTCCCCGACGGGGACTGACGGCCGCCATTGCGTCCCTCTGCCCTCCACGCCCCGTTCCCCACAGACCGACCGCCGGATGAAAACGGTGGACAGGCCTCCCGCCTTGTAGTATTTTTTAACCGTCGGGCCTGAAGGCCGCGCCGGACGTCTTCAGGCTCTCCAGGGGACAACCGGAAAGGTCTTCCATGGCCGGCACGCGCCGCATGGGGCGGACGTCCGCCCATCCCCCCGGCCCAAGGCTCTCTCGACAGAGGTCATGCCCCCTTACAGACAGATACTCAAAGCGATAGCCGTAATCCTGTGCATCATCGCCGCAGGCGCGGCCGGCTTCATGCTGATAGAGGGCTGGTCCTTTCTGGACGCCCTCTACATGGCCGTCATTACCGTCTCCACGGTGGGCTACGCTGAGATATTGCCCCCATCTCCTGCGGGGAAGGCCTTCATCATCGTCTACATCATCACCGGCGTGGGCGCCTTCCTTTACATAATCTCAAAGACGGCGGAGTACATAGTCGCCGGCCATCTCCAGGGAGTGCTCGGGAGGAAAAAGATGCTCAAACAGATAGGCAGGCTGAAGGACCACTACATAATCTGCGGCTTCGGCAGGGTGGGGCTCCAGGTGGCGAGCGAGTTCGAGGGCGAGGGCTTCGACTTCGTCGTGGTGGACGACAACCCCGAGGCCATAGAGAAGTGCCGGGCCCGCGGGTACCTCTATGTGGAAGGGTGCGCCTCCGACGACGACGTCCTCAAGGCGGCCGGGATATTGAAGGCAATGGGGCTGGTGGCGGCGGTAGACTCCGACGCCGAAAACGTCTACGTAACGCTCAGCGCCAAGAGCCTCAAGGAGGACATCTACATAGTGGCCAGGGCGAGCAACGATGAGGCTGAGGGCAAGCTCCTGAGGGCCCACGCCGACAGGGTCATCTCGCCCTACACCATAGGCGGCAGGCGGCTGGCCAGGATGCTCATAAGGCCCAACGTGGTGGAGTTCCTCGACGTGGTGATGCACAGCGAGAACACGGCGCTCTTTATGGAGGAGATAGAGGTGAAAAAAGGCTCTCCCTTCGCCGGGCTCACCGTGGGAGAGGCCAAGACCAGGTGCGTGTCGGGAGCGAACATCCTCGCCATGAAGAAGGCGGAGGACAAGCGGGTGCTGCCGAGCCCGGAGGCGGGCATGGTCTTAAACACGGGGGACCTTCTCATCGCCCTGGGCACGAGGGAGCAGCTCGACGAAATAGAAAAACTGACCTGATGCGGCCGCGAAGGTCGAAAAGGGGACTACCGGCCGTGGCACCGCTTGTACTTCCTGCCGCTGCCGCAGGGACATGGCTCGTTCCTTCCGACCCTGGACCGCGGGGCGCCGGGCGCTGACCCGGGCATGTTGGCCTCGCACCAGGCGCGCACCCTGGCCGCCACATCGCCCGCCGCCTCTTCGGCCGTGGCGAAACCCCCGCGAAGGTGTGTTCCGCTTGCGCCCTTCTCCATGGCGATGGCCTCCTCCACGGCCGCGTCCACCCCTCCGCCGCCCCCTCCAGCGGCTTCGAGTATCCTGCAGTAGCCCTTCTCTCCCGGCTTCACCCCCGGCGAGCCCATGAACCCGCAGTGGGGGGGACGGATGTCATCGGCGCCCAGGATCGACGGATGGATGGCGCATACGTTCCCCTCGGTGAGGAAACCGCACCTGAAGGCGTACATGGCCAGGAGCTCCACCACGACGGTCGTCCCCTCGGCCCTTATGGACCGGACTTTCACGTTGTAGACGTCGGGCGAGGTAAAGAGCCGCCTCGGGGGGGTCTCGGCGGTGACGTAGGCCTTGACGATCCTTGCGGCGCGCTCCTGTACCGAGCGCAGGACCTTTGCCTCGAAGGCGGAAAGGCCGCCCGCCCCCGCCCCCCCCGGCATGGTGACGGTGTAGGAGATGATGCCCCACCAGGGGTCGCAACAGAGCCCCCCGCACCGCGTCATGCATATGTCCGAGAGGTATGTCTCTCCGGCGTCTTTACCCATCTGCAATACCCTCAAGCGTTTTCCGACGAGCCTCCATTATAACCCCAAAGGCGGGGCCCGGTCCATCCCCTTGAGCCGGCCCCTCCCTCGGCGGTTGACTCCGGCGCGCCCTCTGTGCTAACAAGGTGTAATGAAAAATCTCCTGCCCATCGAGGAGGTCGCCTCCACGCTCGGCCTACCCGAGCGGCGGCTCGTGCCCTTTGGCCGCTTCATGGCCAAGGTCGACCCGGCGGTCCTCGACGACCGGGCCGGGGGAGTAGACGGCCGGCTCATCGTCGTAACATCCATGAGCCCCACCCCGGCCGGCGAGGGCAAGACGACGCTCACCATCGGGCTCGCCCAGTCCATGAAGCTCCTCGGCTTGAAGGCGGCCGGGTGCATCAGGCAGCCGAGCCTCGGCCCGCTCTTCGGGACGAAGGGCGGTGCCACGGGAAGCGGCCTTTCCATGGTCCACCCCGCCGAAGAGATCGCCATGCACTTTACCGGCGACGACGCGGCCGTGGCCTCGGCGCACAACCTCATCGCCTCGGCCGTCGACAACCACGTCTATCACGGAAACCCGCTGGCGATAGACCGCCCTGGCATCTCCTGGCCGAGGGTCTCCGTCGTAAACGACAGGATGCTCCGGAGGGTGCGGCTCGGCGTGGGGATCGGAGACCACGAAAGACGGGGCCGCTTCATCATCTCGGCGGCCTCGGAGCTGATGAGCGTACTCTGCGTAAGCCGGGGCACGGCCGACCTCCGGGAGCGCGCGGGCAGGGTGGTCGTCGGGCGGACTCTCGAAGGCGCGCCGGTGACCGCCGAGGATATAAAGGCCGCCGGGGCGGCGGCGGCGCTCATGAAAAACGCGGTTCTGCCCAACCTCGTGCAATCGACCGAGGGGGCGGCCGTATTCGTCCACGGGGGGCCCTTCGGCAACATCTCCCTCGGCTGCAGCACCCTTCTGGCCACACGGCTCGCCCTGCGGCTCGCCGACTACGTCCTGGTCGAGGCGGGCTTCGCCACGGACCTCGGGGCCGAGAAGTTCTTCGATATCCTCTGCCGCGGGGGGGCCGGGGGGGGCCTCAGGCCCGCCGCCGCCGTGGTGGTGGCCACACTCGCCGCCCTCCGGCTCCACGGAGGTGCGGCCGACTACACCACCCCGGACAGGACGGCGGCGGTAAGGGGGCTCGATAACCTCGCCAAGCACGTGGAAAACATAAGACTCTTCGGCGTGCCGGCAGTGGTGGCCCTCAACAGGTACGCCTCGGACAGGCCCGAAGAGCTCCGGGAAATAAAGGAGAGGATCGAGGAGGCGGGCATACCCGTCCATGTCGTCGACGTCCGCGAAGGCGGGCCGGCCGGCGGGCTCGAGGCCGCCGAAAGGCTCACGGAGCTGTGCGCCGAGGGGAGCGCATTCAGGCCCCTCTACCCCCTCGACGCCCCCATCAAGGAGAAGATCGCCTCCGTGGCCGCGAAGGTCTACGGAGCGGCCGGGGTCGCCTACACGGACCAGGCCGAAGAAGACCTCCGGTGGCTCGAACAGAGGGGCTTCGGCGGGCTCGCGGTCTGCATGGCCAAGACGCACAGGTCGCTATCCGACGACCCGGACCTCCTCGGCCGCCCCACGGGGTTCGAGATAACGGTCAGGAGAGTGGAGCTTTCGGCGGGCGCCGGCTTCGTCGTCCCAGTCTGCGGCAAGGTGCTCCTGCTTCCGGGCCTTCCGGCCAGGCCGCGGCTCGAGGGGATCGACGTGGACAGTGGCGGGAATATCACGGGGCTCTGAGGCCCCACGAGGCGGGCTCAGGGGCCGTGGCGGGCCTCGAACTCCTCTATGACCGCCAGGAGGTCCTCGGGGAGCCTCCCCCTGACCTCATCGGCTATGGCGCCGGGCACGCCCCCGTAGAAGGCCTCGGCCACGGACCCGGCGATGCAGGCGAGCGTGTCGCTGTCGCCGCCGAGCGAGACCGCCTTTCTCACGGCGTCCTCGTAGTCCGTCGATTCGAGGAAGGCCGTTATCGCCACCGGAACCGTACCCCGGCATGAGGGGTCATAGGCGTAGGCGGGCCTTATCTCGTCGAGGGTGCGGCCGAGGTCGTAGCCGGAGACCCGGGATATCGCCCCTCTTATCTCCTCCTTTCCGGAGCCGGTGCGGGCGAGATAGACGGCGAGCGCCGCCGCCCCTGCGCCAAGGACCCCTTCCGGATGGTTGTGAGTCGGCAGGGCCGTAAGCCCCGCCTGGCGGAGGACCTCTTCGGCCGTATCGAAGGCCCAGCCCACCGGGCTCGCCCTCATGGCCGAGCCGTTGCCCCATGAGTTGTAGGGCCCGGCCCCGGGCGTCAGGACCCATTCGAGGAACATCCCGCCGTAGCCGGCGTCCGGGTGCCGGAGGGCGAACTCCCTCAAGGCGGCCCCATAGTCCCCGCCTTTCAGGATGGCGTGGGCCACGGCCACGGTGCAGACCGTGTCGTCGGTGAACCTCGACCCTCGGGAAAAGAGCGGGAAGTCCACGGTCTTGATGGGCCTGGCCTCGTATACCGACCCTATGACGTCCCCGGCGACGGCTCCGAGCATCTTTACCCCCCCGGCGTAGAGTATAGCAGATAATCCCCCCGGCCCGCGAGGGCGCGGGCCGGGGCCCCCATTTCTTACACGGGACCGGGGATGTCTGGTATAATCGCGGCTCTATCGAAAGGCTTTATCAAGGCAATCCAAACCCATGTCAACCATGTACGGTCCGCTTTTGAAGTCCCGCGGGTTTACGCGCTACCTCGCGGCCCTATTCCTCGGCGCCTTCAACGACAACGCCTTCAAGATGGTAGTCTCCCTCGTGGCGGTGGGCCTCGCCGCAGGGCCAGAGGGGGCCGGGGGGGGCGGGGGGGCCGGAGGGGCCGGCTACGTCTCGCTGGTGGGTGCTGTCTTCATCGCCCCCTTCATCCTCTTTTCAGGCTACGCCGGACACTTCGCCGACGTGGCGAGCAAGCGCACGGTCCTTGTGGCGATGAAGTTCTTCGAGGTCGCCGCGACCGGCGCGGCCCTCTTCTCCCTCATCCAAGGGGACTTCCTGCTAATGCTCGCGGCCCTCTTCCTCCTTGCCGCGCAGTCCGCCTTCCTGAGCCCGGCAAAGTACGGGATCCTGCCGGAGATGCTCCCTCACGGGGAACTGTCCCGCGCAAACGGGCTCCTGGAGATGAGCACCTTCGCGGCGATAATCCTCGGCACGGCCGCCGGGTCCGTCCTCTTCGCGGCCTGGGGCAAGGCCCTCGCGCCTGTCGGGGCCTTCCTGGTCATCGTCGCCGCGGCGGGTGCGGGCCTGAGCCTCGCCATACCGAAGGTAGCCGCCTCCTCGGGCGCGTCCAGGGGGCTAGGGCTCAACCCCTGGGGGGAGATACTCCGGGGGCTCGGGACACTCAGGCGGGACCGGCTCCTCGGCCTCACCTCGGCCGGGGTGGCGTGGTTCTGGTTCCTCGGAGCCCTCCTCCAGATGGAGATCCTCCTTCACGGCAAAGAGGTCATGGGGCTTACCGACCTCCGGGTCGGCCTGCTCGTAACGGTCCTCGCCTTCGGCATAGGCGCCGGGTCGCTCGCCGCCGGGAGGCTCTCGGGGGACAAGATAGAGCCCGGCCTCGTGCCCATAGGGGCCGTGGGCATTGGGGCCTTTTCCGTCGCCCTCTCGCTCTTGGGCTCGTCATACGCATGGAGCTCTCTCGCCGTCGCGGCGCTCGGCTTTTCAGGGGGGCTTTTCATCGTGCCCCTTAAGGCGCTCCTTCAGAGGAAGTCCGCGGCCGGGGAAAAGGGCCGGGTCATCGCAACGAGCAACCTTCTCAACACCCTCGGGATACTCGCCGCCTCGGCCGTCCTCTGGCTCGGAGGCAGGCTCTCCATCGGGCCCGATACCGTCATCCTCGCCGCCGGCATCGCGTCGGCGGGCGCGTCGGTCCTCGCCGCCAGGCTGCTCCCGGCCTTCCTCACCCGCTTCGTCTTCTGGTGCCTGACCCATGCCCGCTACAGGATACGCGTCGAGGGTGGGGAAAACATCCCCGCCAGGGGGCCCGCCCTTCTCGTATCGAACCACCTCTCCTTTGCCGACCCCTTCTTCGTCGGCGCATCGGTGCAGAGGTTCGTCCGCTTCATGGTCGAGAGGGATTTTTACGAGATGCGCCTCATCGGACGGGTGATGAGGGTCCTGGGGGCCATCCCCGTCCGCGCGGACAACCCGAGGGACGTGCTCGGGGCCATAAGAAAGGCCAGGGGCGAGCTCGAGACCGGACACGTCGTCTGCATCTTCGCCGAGGGGATGATATCGAGAACCGGGGGAGTTCTCGGCTTCAAGAAGGGCCTGGAGAGGGTTGTAAAGGGCCTCGACGCGCCCGTCATACCGGTGCACCTCGACGGCGTCTGGGGCAGCGTCTTCAGCTTCAAGCACGGAAAATTCTTCTGGAAGAGGCCGGAGAGGCTCGTCCGGTCCATCACCGTCTCCTTCGGCCGTCCTCTCCGGCCCGGGGCGACGTCCGAGGAGGTCAGGGCGAAGGTCACCGAGCTGGCGGCCCGGGCCGTGGGCCTGCGCCTCGGGCCGCGGGAAACCCTCCACGGCCGCTTCATAAGGACGGCCCGGAGGCATCCGGCGCGGTTCTGCATGGCCGATTCCACCGGAGCGTCCCTGAGCTACGGCCGGGCGCTCGCGGCCTCTCTCGCGTTGTCGAAGAGGTTCGCCGGGCTCCTCGAGGGTGAACGCGCCGTGGCCGTCATGCTCCCGGCCTCGGTCGGAGGGGCGCTTGCCAACATCGCGCTCCTCGTGGCCGGCAAGACCCCGGTAAACCTCAACTTCACCGCGGGGCAGGGCCAGATGCGCAAGGCCGTCGAGAGGTGCGGGGCGACAAGCCTCGTGACCTCGCGGGCCTTCACGGAAAAGGCCGGCCTCGGGGCCTCCATCGACGGCCTCGCCGCGGGCGGGGCGGGGGCGGCGGGGGTGCGGACCCTGTACGTGGAGGACCTCTCCGAAGGGATCGGAAGATGGGAGAAGGCGCTCGCGGCGCTCGCCTCAAGGCTCGCGCCGGCACGGGCGATATCCGCCCTCTACCCGGCCCCGCCAAAGGGCCCGGAGAGCCTTGCGACCGTCGTCTTCACCAGCGGCTCCACCACCGAGCCCAAGGGGGTGATGCTCACGCACAGGAACATACTCGCCAACATAGAGGGCTTCGCCCAGGTATTCCACGTATCGGGCACGGACGTGATGCTCGCGCCTTTGCCCTTCTTCCACGCCTTCGGCCTTACGGCCTCCATATGGTTTCCGCTCCTCAGCGGCTGCGGCGCCGTCTACCACGCCAACCCCATGGACGCCAGGACCATAGGCCGGCTCGCCCGCGACCATGGGGCCACGATCCTCTTGGCGACGCCCACCTTCTGCTCCGCCTATACGAAAAGTTGCGACCCCCGGGACTTCTCCACCCTGAGGCTGGCGATAGCGGGCGCGGAAAAACTTACCGGCAGCGTCGCCCGGGCCTTCCACGCCCGTTTCGGGGTCGAGGTCCTCGAGGGTTACGGGGCCACCGAGATGAGCCCGGTGATATCGGTAAACACGCCGGACGTGGTCCACAAGGGGCTCACCCAGAGAGGCGCCAGGCCCGGGACCGTGGGACGCCCCATACCGGGGGTGGCGACCATGGTCATAGACCCCGGCTCGGGGGACATCCTCCCGGCAGGGGCCGAGGGCCTCCTGCTCGTAAGGGGGCCGAACATGATGGCCGGGTACCTCGACGACGAGCCCGCCACGGTCGAGGCCGTGCGCGACGGCTGGTACGTCACCGGCGACATCGCCTCTGTGAGCCCGGACGGCTTCATAACCGTAACGGACAGGGTGGCGAGGTTTTCCAAGATAGCCGGAGAGATGGTCCCCCACGCAAAGGTCGAAGAGGCCCTCACCGGGGTGCTCGGCGGGGCCCCCTCGGCCGTCGTGGCGTCGCCGGGCCTCTCGCGGGGGGAACGCGGCGAACGCATCCTGGCCTTCTACCAGAGGTGCGGGGTGGGGCCGGCCGAGGCCTTAAAGAGGCTCCGCGCAACGGAGCTTCCGAGGCTCTGGATACCGAAGAGGGGCAATATCTTCGAGGTCGACGAGATACCCGTGGCCGCCACGGGCAAGACGGACATGGGAAGGCTCAGGCAGATGGCGTTGGACCTTACCACCGGGTCCGGGCGGGGAAAATAAGACCGGGGGCGGGGGGGCGTCACTTCTCCTTCAGCGCCGCGGCCCCGGGGCCCCCGTCGCCGACGGGGGCGAGATAGACCATGTTCTTGGAGATGCCCTTGGCGCTGTACATGGCCTTGTCGGCCATCCTCAAGAGTTCTTTCTTGTTCTTCGTGTGCACCGGATAGGTGGAGACCCCGATGGAGATGGTGACCCTTATGTCGAGACCCTCGTCGGTGAGGAAATGCTGCGTCTCTATGGATTCCCTCGCCCTTTCGGCGACCATGAACGCGCTATCAGAGTCCGCGTCGACGAGCACGATGACGTACTCGTCCCCGCCGTACCTTATGACCGTGTCCACATCCCTGACGCACTTGAGGAGCACCTTTCCGATCTCCACGAGGACCTTGCTCCCCACCAGGTGATCGTTCGTGTCGTTTATCTGCTTGAAGTTGTCGAGGTCGAGGAAGAGGACGGACAGAGGCATCATGAGCCTGTCGGCGCGGCTCAACTCCCTTTCAAGGGCCTTGTCGAGATACTTGCTGTTGTAGAGGTTGGTGAGGCTGTCTATGAAGGCCATCTCTTTGGCCTCGATGTACTTCCTTGCGTTATTGAAGGCCTGGGAGGCCTGTTCGGCGAGGAACCTGGCGTTCCTGATATCGTCGGTGCCGGAGACCTCGCCCGAGGTTAGTCCGCAGAGGAAGAGGTACCCCGTGGGGACGCCGCCTGAGAGCATGGGGGCCACGAGGACCGAGCCCGGCTCACCGGGACCGGCGCCGTCGGCGCGGCCGAGGCCGGGGCAGGACAGGACCTTGACCCCCCTGAGCCTCTTCAGCCGCCTCTCCTCGAGGCGCTCGAGCAGGTCGGCGAGGACCTTCTCGCCGAGATCGAGGCCCATGTGCCTTATCGCCTTGATATCCAGGGTCTTGCCGTCGTCCCCGTAGAAGGCGAGGATGGCCTTGTCCTCGGGCCTCCCTATCTGGAGAAAGGCGTCTATGGTTATCTCGTAGAGCTTGTTTATGTCGAGGGTGCCGGTGATGGCACGGCTCACCTCGAAGAGCTTCAGGGACTCCCTCATATCCCTGTTCTCCGCAAGGAGCTTCTTCTTCTCCATGCAGTTGTTGACGGTAAGGAGGAGGTCTTCCTCGTCTACCGGTTTCTTTACGTAGTCGAAGGCGGCCTTTTTGAGGGCGGCGATGGCGGTTTCAAGGGTGCCGTGGCCGGTTACGACTATTACGTCGATGAGGGCGTTGTGCTGTTTGGTCCTCTCCAGCACGTCGAGCCCGGTCATGCCGGGCATGACAAGGTCGGTTATGACGATGTCCAGGGGCTCGTCGGCCTCGACGATCTTGAGCGCGGCCGGGCCCGAGGAGACCGCCCTCACGGAAAATCCCCCCTCGGAGAGGATATCGGTGAAGAGGGTCCTTGAAAAGGCGTCATCGTCTACTACGAGTATCTTACCTTTATCCTTGTCCATCGAGCGGTCCTGTTGAATTTCACTGCGTAAAAATAACAAAATAGCCGATAAGATGTCAACAAAACATTGACTCTGTATTGTTTGCTCCATCTATGCTATTATATAGTGTCACAAATGTGACGGCTCCGGTACCTTTTTCTCATGGCCGCGGGTTCGAGCACCGGAGATTTAAGGTTTTTTAATAAAACCCCCCGGCCGTTTTTAACCTTGCTGGAAGATAATTTATACGGCCCCCGACGCGCCGGCGGACCGGTAACGGGGGGGCGATGGGGGGGGGCAACCCGGGGCCGGGGTCCGTATAAAGCGCTCAAAGAGGGTACGGGATCGGGGAACTTAATGCAACCCCTTAAAAAAACTTACCGATATCAAGCGCGCCTCTCCAGGGCCTGGACAGTGGAAACCTCGACAGGCCGGGAGCCCCATCGGGCGATATCAATCCACGGGCGACCCGGGAGAGCCTCCGCCCGCCCAATGATAGCCGGAATCATGCTGATTATGACAACCTCTGACCTCAAGGGAGTCTTTTAAATGGGTGCCGCGAGCATAGCCCTCGCCGCATTCCTTGCCTTCTCCGTCGCCCTCACGTGGGTGGCCGGGGACAAGCAGAAGGAGCGCCTCGAGGACACGATCGCCAAGGTCGAGGACACGCAAAAAGAGCTCAAGACCGATATCGGCGCCAAGGAGAAACTGCTCGCCGTCAACGCGAGGCAGATCGAGGAGCTCCAGAGGAAGTACAAAAAAGAGGTCGCCGCCAAGAAGCGGATAGTGAGGAGGCTCTCCCTCGAGAAAAGAAAGCAGCGGTTGGCCGCTGCGGCCGGTGCGGCCAACGGGGCCAAGGGGGGTGACCGCAACAAGGACCTTGAGAAGATGAGGGCCGAGCTCGCGGCCAAGAACAAGCAGGAGATAGCGAGGCTCGAAAAAGAGCTCGCCGCCGCGGAGGAGGCCAAGAAGAAGCTCGAAGCCGAGATGCGCGTCAAGATAGAGGAGGAGGTCGCCAGACAGGCCCGGGCGGCGCTGGAAGAGGCCGAGCGCGCCAAGGTCAAGGCCGAAAATGCCGCTGCCAGGGCCAGGGAGCTCCAGGAGAGGCTTAAGGACATCGAGGCCGCCAAGGAAGCGATGGAGAAGGACCTGATGGAGATGGCGCGGATCAGGGAGGCGGCTCTGACCGAGCTCGAGAGGGAAAGGGAGAAAAGGGGCGCCGTAGAGTTCAGGCTCCAGGAGATCGAGGCCTCCCGCGCCCTGGCCGTCAAGAACCTCGAGGAGACCCGCGGCATGGCGGATGCGGCCGCGGCCAGGGCCGCCTCGCCGGATATCCTGGCGGGCGAGAAAGAGGAGGCCGGGCGGCAGGCCACCCGGGCCCGTGAGAAGATGGCCTCTCTCCAGGAGGAGATTACGAGGCTCCAGCGCGAAAAGACCGCGCTTACGGAAGAGGCCTCGGCCAGGGTCGAAACCCTCGGCAAGCTCCAGGAAGAACTCGCCGCGTCCCGCGAGAGAGAGGCGGCCCTGAAGGACGCCGTGGCCGAGCAGCAGACGCTGCTCGAGGATGCCCGTACCGGGTCGTCCGACAAGAAGGGGCTTACCGGGGAGCCGGGGGCGACCGAGGCGAAGGCCGAGGAGAAGACAAAGGCGGAGATCGAGGGGCTTCAGGCCAGGGCCGACGAGCTCGCCTCGAGGAACCGGGACCTCCAGCGCGACATGGAGACCACGAAGGTGGCCCTGGCCGAGGCAGCGGCCAAGGGCAAGGCCGCCGGAGAGCTCATCGCCAGGAACACCGAGCTCGAGACGAAGCTCAAGGAGGCCGGTCTTGTGGGGCTCCAGGGTCAGGCCGCGAGCTACGTGGCCCAGAAGATAATAGAGCGCAACGCAGAGCTTGAAAAAAGGCTCACCACCACCAGGATAAACCTCGCCCAGGCCGAAGCGGCGCGCAAACAGGCCGAGTCCATCATGGACAGCAACAGCACGCTCGCCACCAGGCTCAACAAGGCCGAGGTGCTCCTTGCCAGGAGCCAGCCACTGACCACCCTTGTGGAGGGCCTCAAGACGAGGAACTCCGAACTCGAGCTGAAATTCCGGCAGGCCGAGGAGGCCATGGCCCAGGCCGAGGCGGCCAAGTTCGTCATCGGGGAGCTTCAGGCGCGTAACTTCGAACTTACCGAACAGCTCAAGAAAGGCCGTGCGGTGGAGGGCGCAGCGGCCCGGCATGCCGTGGACTTCGAGCTCACCGCCGCGGAGCTTGCCGGCAAGCTCCGGGAGCAGGCGGAAAGCGCAAGGACGCTCGAGAGCAGGCTCAAAGAGGCCCTGCTCGCCAAAGAGGCGGGCGAGCAGGCCCTGCAGACCATAAGCACGGCGCGGCTGGAGACGGAAAAAAAGCTCGAGGAAGAGTCCAGGGCCAGGGCGGCGCTTGAAAAGGAGCTCGCCGAGGCATTAAGAGTCAGCAAGGAGAGGGAAAGGGAGCGCGAAGAGGAGATCCGCAAGCTCGAGGCAGCCAGTAAAGAGGTGGAGGGAATGCCCGGCGGACAGGCCGGTCCCCGGACGCAGCTCGAGGCCAGGCTCACGGGCCCCGCGGCGGACGCGGGAGCCGTAGCGGCCAGGGCGGGCGAGCTCAACGACGCGCTCAAGGCGGCCAGGGAAGAGGCGGCCAGGGAGAGGGCCGCAAAGCTGAAGCTCGAAAAGGAAATCGCCAGGGTCAGGCTCGAAGCAGAGGCGCTGACGAAGCTCTCCCGGACGGAGACGCCGGCTGACATGACCTCCCTCCGGACCGAGCTCGCCGACCTCAAGCAGACGCTGACCGATAAGCTAAAGAGCGGAGAGATGACCCCCGAGGAGGTCATCTCCTTCATGGAGGTGGACAGCGTCATCAGCTTCTACGTGGTGCAGAAGGGCGACAGCCTCTGGAAGATAGCCGGCCGCAGCAACGTCTACGGAAACCCCTTCATGTGGCCGCTCCTGTACAGGTACAACCTGACCAAGATAGACGACCCTGACATCATTGACGTCAGGCAGGTTATAGTAATATACAAGGATATCACGCAAAGGGAGAGGCGCGACGCGATCAGAAAGGCCCAGCTCAGAGGCGACTGGAGGAACTGGTCCCATGAAGAGAAGAGGGCCTGGATAGAGGACTGGGTGAGGTAAAGGCTGAAGTTTACAGTATAGACTTATGGTAAAAAGGGGTTTCCACGAACCCCCTTTTTTTATTTCCGCCCGGGGCGCGATGGGACGGAAAAAGGCGGACCGGATATCGCGGTCAAAAGAGCGGACCGGCCCGCCTTTCGCGTTCCAGGCCTCCGGGCTGACTATCCTCTCACTTCCATGCCCGCGGGCTGGTGAGTGGTCTGGGAGACCACGAGCTCGGTGGAGGCGACTATCTTGTGCCACATGTTCTTCGGGGCGAGAACCACCACGCCGGGCTTGATGGCCACGCTCTCCTCGCTGCCGCTGTCGAGATAGAAGGTGCCCTCCCCCTCGTGGACGAAGAATATCTGGTCACCCTGGGGGTGCCTGTGGTAGTCAAGGACCTGGCCGGCCTTGAAGTAGTAGGTGTCCTGGGCGAGGGCGTCGGTCTTGATGTAGGTCACCTTGGCGACGCTTTCATCCTTGAAGTCTTTGCTGGCGCAGACGTCTGCACATTCCATGAGATCCATCCTCCTTGATGTTATTTATTAACGTAGAAATTGGAGCCGGGGACCATCGGGCCCTCCCGGCGAGCTTATTATACCCGGCCCGGCGGGGATTGCAAGCACTTTTTAGACCTTCTTGGTCTTTTTTGTCCGCTATGCCCTTTTTCCCTCGGGTAGCCGCTTAGGCGCCCCGGCTTGACCGGGACCCTTGCCGCCCCGCGCGGCCCCGGGGGGTGCGTTGATTAACCGCGGGCGTTGTGATAGATTCTACATTCGGCGGGCCCGGCGGCCGGAACCATCGCCCCTCGATGGCGAAAGACCGGCTGGGCCGCCGCCGAGGCCCTTCTCAAACCAGGACCCGTACCGGACAGATGACGGCAAAAAACAACAGGAACAGGCGTAACAATCGCCCCCTGCCGGTCCGGCTGAAGCGGACCGTAAGGCTCTACTACATCCGGCTCGCCAGGATAGACGACCCCCCGGAGCGGATCGCCAGGGGGGCGGCCATCGGCGTGCTCATGGGGATTTTGCCTACCTTCGGGCTCGGGGCGCTCCTCGCCATCATCTTCTCCTTCATCTTCAAGGCGAACAAGGCGGCGGCGGTAATAGGGAGCGTCATCATGAACCCCCTTACGCAGCCCTTTTTCATAGCCGCCTCCATCACGCTCGGGAGCGTCCTTCTCGGCGAGAACAGCTCGACCATCCTCGCCGCCTTCAAGGAGGACGGCATCACCGGCGGCATCACCACGGCGTCCGTCGTCTACGTCCTCGGCAACTCCATCATCTCCACCGCCTTCGCCTTCGCATCCTACTTCTCGGTAAAGAAGGCTATCGTAAGGCACAGGGCCCACAAGAGGGCCGAAAAGCTCGCCCGCCGGGAGCGGGGCGAGGAGGCCTGACCCGGGCCTCAGCGTCCGCCGAATATCTTCGCAAAACAGAATACCACCAGACCCGTGGCGGCCGACCATGAGAGCGCGAGGAATATCCAGCCCGTAGTGCTCATGCCCTCGACCTCCTCCTCTTCCATGCCTTCCTGACGGCTATTATATGGAGCGCCAGGAGCCCCGCGAGGAAGGCCCTCGCGGCCCACACCCCCTCGCCGCCCTTGCCGAGGACCTTGGGCAGCTCCTGGAAGCCCCAGACGACGAGTATGACTATGAGGAAGAAGGGCGTGACGTACTTCATCAGGTAATAGAAGACCCTCGGGACCCTTATCCGCGCGCCCCTGGTTATCTCGGCCCAGGCGTTGTCCGCCCCGAAGACCCAGAAAAAGAGTATCACCTCGAAGAGAGCGAGGAAGACCAGGGCGAAGGTGGCCACCCAGAAATCCATCTCGTCGAGGGCGCCCTTGACGAAGACGGGCAGAGGCACGGAGAGGATGAAGAAGAGGCC